>JAZRVD010000031.1:0-4381 GCA_045598945.1 Bacteroidales bacterium
TTGAGGTAGGTCTCGTACATCACATTATGAACAAAACCAGCAGTGTAGGCTACGCCTGCAGCATCGGCAGCAGGATCTGGACGGTCGAGAGCGAGGTGCAGATGGAAATTCGGGAAATCCTTTTCGAGCTGATGGAAATCGTCGAGATAGAACACCTCGTTGAGAGCACGAGCACCATAGAAATAATGCATCTGACGCTTGGTGGTATTCATTGTGCGAGTGAGATCCATAATCTGAGCACGGAGAGGAGCCATGCCGGCGCCACCGCCTACCCAAATCATCTCGTTGCCCTTCTCGTCGTCGACATACGAGCCGTCTTCCATACCATGGACATGGAAATCGCCGTATGGGCCTGACATGATAACCTTGTCGCCAGGTTTGAGAGAGAAGATATAAGAAGAGGCGATACCTGGATTGACCTCCATAAAGCCAGAGCGGTCTGGTTTGAACGGAGGAGTGGCGATACGCACCGTAAGCATAAAGACATCGCCCTCGGCAGGATAGTTGGCCATCGAATAGGCACGAATAGTAGGCTCAGGATTGACACAACGGAGATCGAACATCTTGTTCTTCTCCCAAGCAGGCAGATATTCGTCGCCAATTAGCGAACGATCATAATCAGCATACTTGATATCGAAAGCAGGGATTTTGATTTGAGCATAAGAGCCGGCAGTAAAATCCATGTGCTCGCCTTTAGGCAGCTGCACCTTGAACTCCTTAATAAATGTAGCCACATTGCTGTTGGAAATAACAGTACACTCGTATTCCTTGATGCTAAGTATAGAGGCAGGGACAGCAATCTTCAGGTTTTCCTTTACCTTGACCTGACATCCCAAGCGCCAATGGTCTTGGATCTGCTTGCGAGTGAAGAAGCCCACTTCTGTAGGAAGGATAGAGCCACCACCTTCGAGGACACGGCATTTGCACTGGCCGCAAGAGCCCTTGCCACCACAAGCAGAGGGGAGGTAAATCTGATTTTCGGCAAGAGTAGAAATCAACGTATTGCCAGTAGATACTTCAAGTTTCTTATCATCATTGATAGTAATAGTAACTTTGCCTTGCGGTATAAGCTTGGCACGCAGGAAAAGCAACAGGGCTACCAAGAGAAGAATAACAACAAGAAAGACCACAAGGGCCCAAATAATCGTATTGGTCATGATAGCAATCAAATTTTAATACCCATAAACGACATGAAAGCAATAGCCATCAAGCCAGTGATAATAAATGTAATACCTACGCCCTTGAGTGCAGGAGGTATATGCGAGTAGCGCAGTTTTTCGCGAAGAGCGGCAATACCCACAATAGCGAGAAACCAGCCAATACCAGAGCCCAGAGCAAAAGCGATAACATCTCCTATATTGTGATACACCGCCGCATCGCCATGTACACGCTGCTGCATGAAGAGCGAGCCACCCATAACAGCGCAGTTGACAGCGATAAGAGGCAGAAAGATACCTAACGAGTTGTAGAGCGATGGAGAGAACTTTTCGACGACCATCTCAACAATCTGCACAATAGCGGCAATAACAGCAATAAACAGGATAAGACTAAGGAAAGACAAATCGATGTCGGCAAACGACTCGCCCAGCCAAGCGAGAGCGCCAGGATAGAGCAGGTATTTGTCGATAAGGTAGTTGACAGGCACGGTGATGAGCAGCACAAATGTAACAGCGATACCCAAACCGGCAGAGGTCTTCACGGTCTTGGAGACAGCAAGGAAAGAGCACATGCCCAAGAAGAACGAGAAGATCATATTGTCGATAAAAATCGACTTGATGAAAATATTAAAAAATTCTTGCATGGCTTACTATTCTTGAAGTGATTTATCGCATGAACGCTGAATCCAAATAATGACACCGACCAAAATAAGTGCCATAGGGGCGAGTATTACCAAGCCGTTGTTCTCGTATCCGCAGTTGTAAACGCCAAGTTTCTCCATAATAGGGAAGCCCCATATAGAGCCACTACCAAAGAGTTCGCGGAAGAAGCCAAGAATAACAAGGACAATGGCATAGCCAAGTCCGTTGCCAATACCGTCGCAGAAAGAGTCCCAAGGCTTGTTGGTCATAGCAAAAGCCTCAAGACGCCCCATGACAATACAGTTGGTAATAATCAGACCAACGTATACCGAAAGTTGTTTGCTGACATCGTAGACAAAAGCCTGCAACACCTGATTGACGATGATGACAAGCGCAGAGACGACGACAAGCTGCACAATGATACGAATACGTGGAGGGATAGTGTTGCGCATCAAAGAAATGATGAGGTTGGAAAGAGCAACAACCACAGTAACGCTGATAGCCATGACAACAGCAGGCTTGAGCTGAGCCGTTACCGCCAAGCAAGAACAGATACCCAAAATCTGTACAGTGATAGGATTGTTTTTGCTAAACGGAGAAGTGATTAATTTAGACTTATTACTCATTAGATACCTCCTTCTCTATAAATGTTTTATACTTGGCAAGGTCTGCAGCAAACATTTCGGTAACGCCATTGGAAGTAAGCGTACCACCAGAGATAGCGTCGACCTCGTAGAGACTGCTTGCATCGGCATTCTTTTTCAAAGCGACAGGCTTTAGCGTACCGTTTTCAATAATAGACTTGCCCACGAAACGCTCTTGAAACTTAGGCGTGGATATTTCACCGCCAAGACCAGGCGTCTCGCCTTCATGGTCGAAGACTGTACCTACGATGGTAAACTGCTTGTCGAAAGCAACATACCCCCAAATAGGTCCCCAAAGACCAGTACCATGCATAGGGATGACATAACCCTCGCCTTGCTCGGTAGCAAAACGATAGACGTCGAGGCTGTCGCCATCATCGCCCAGCACCTTGCTGTCCGTAATATTCTTAGCATAGAGTTCTTCGGCATTGGCTGTTGTAGCCTCTACACCGACGGTGCGAAGAATCATCTGCATTTTTTCGACCTTCTTGTTATACTCTTGACGTGGCTTGAGGCTTGTGGCGATAAAAGCCAGCAGAACAGCAACCACAGCTACCAGAGCTGCCGAATAGATGAAAATATATGTGTTTGAAAAGTTTTTCATGCCTTTACCTCCTTAACTCTTTTGTTACGACGTTTGATGTTAGCGGCCACGACGCAATGGTCGATAAGAGGTGCGAAGCAGTTCATGAGCAAGATGCTGAGCATCATACCTTCTGGGTAAGCTGGATTGACAACGCGGAGCAATACGGCGAAAGCACCTACCAAGAAGCCATAAATCCATTTACCGCAGTTGGTCTGAGCAGAGGTGACAGGATCGGTAGCCATAAAGACACAACCAAAAGCGAAGCCACCCATAATATAATGGTAGTAGAATGGGAGCTGCATATAAGCATTGGCTCCAATGGCATTGAACAGCAAGCCCATCAAGCCGCCGCCGAGGACGACAGAGAGCATGACACGCCAACTTGCGATACCCATTAGAAGAAGTATGATAGCACCAAGAAGAATAGCGATAACCGATGTCTCGCAAGTGCTACCTGGTATCAAGCCAATAAACATGTCTAACGCTGAAGCGGATATTTCGTTGCCTACGGCAATCTCTCCCAGAGGAGTAGCACCGGCTATGGCATCGCTGCCGCAGAGGTCTTTGGCAATCCAAACCTGATCGCCAGACATGTGGGTAGGATAGCTGAAGAAAAGGAAAGCACGAGCTACAAGAGCGGGGTTGAGGAAGTTCATACCTGTGCCGCCGAAAACCTCTTTGGCAAAGACGACAGCAAAAGCAACGGCTATAGCCAACTGCCACAACGGCGTGGTAACAGGAACAATCATAGGTATTATCAAGCCTGACACAAGATAACCTTCGTTGACCTCATGATGGCGAACTTGAGCAAAGTAAAACTCAATGGCAAGACCTACAACATAGCTGACCACGATGAGCGGCAGCATGCGCAAAAAGCCAAACCACAGACAATACCAGAAATAGCAGCATGTACCAGCCTCGTATGGCCATACATCAGAATGGATAGCCGTCTGATAACCGATATTCCACATACCAAACAGCAAAGCAGGCAAAAGGGCGATAACGACCATAATCATGGAACGTTTCATATCGATAGCATCGCGCACATGGCTACCTTTGCGAGTTACGGTGTTAGGAGTATAAGCAAAAGTCTCGAAAGCCTCAAAAGTGCTGTGAAGCCAAGAGAGTTTGCCACCTTCAGAAAAGGTTGGCTTGAGTTTGTCAATAAATCCACGTAAATTCATCACATAGCCTCCTTTCTAAGTTTTTCCAGAGCCTCGCGGATGATAGGCTGGATATCTGTCTTGGATGGGTCGATAAACTCGCAGAGAGCGAAGTCTTCGGGTTCAACTTCATAGATACCCAGATTTTCCATCAGCTCAAAATCTTCGATAATACACGCCTTGACAAGA
>JAZRVD010000032.1:0-2829 GCA_045598945.1 Bacteroidales bacterium
CATCTTCGCCACAAACTTTTCAAGTCTTTACGGCTCTATTCAACGGTTTTTGCGACAAGGCTGACATTATCATCTTCATCCTCATGGTGGGTGGCGCCTTTTGGATTATGAACAACAGCCATGCTATCGATGTGGGCGTGATGGCATTCTTGCGTCGTGTGCGTCGGCTCGACCGCTATAGACTGGTTCGCGCCTTGGGTGGCGACAATATCATTATCATTTGTGTAATGATTATGTTCAGTCTTTTTGGTGCCGTCTTTGGCATGAGCGAAGAGACTATAGCCTTCTGCGTTATCTTTGTTCCTCTTGCTGTTAGTATGGGCTACGACAGCATTGTGGGGCTATGTATGTGCTATGTCGCCGCGCATGTTGGCTTTGCCGGTGCCATGCTCAATCCTTTTACCATAGGTATAGCCCAAGGCATTGCCGAACTGCCTATCTTCTCAGGCTTGGAGTACCGCATAGTGTGTTGGCTGCTGCTTACTGTTGTTGCCATTGTCTTTGTGTTACTCTATGCTCGTAGGCTACGTCGCAATCCGCAAGCTTCGCCAGTCTATTCTCTCGACGATTTTTGGCGTCGTCGTGCTGCCGACCAGCAGAGTGCCGTGGTCTATCATACACCACGTTCCGCCTGGGTGGTCTTTGTGCTTACCGCAGTAGTGCTGGTGGTGGTAGCGGTACTTTATCCTATTACGACTATTGCCGTAGGTGGGGGTAGCGCATCCTTATGTATCATGCCTGTGGTGGCAGCGTTGTTTGTCGTTACCGGTGTTGTGGCACTTCGCAAATCGGTGCATTTCTTTATACTCGACCTTTTGATATTTACTATCGTCTATCTTGTTGTAGGCGTGCTGGGCTATGGCTGGTATGTGCAGGAGATTTCTGCTCTATTCCTTGCCATGGGTCTGCTTAGCGGCATTGCAGACGGACAAGGTGCCAACGCTTTGGCTAAGCTTTTTCTTGATGGTTGCAAGGACATTATGAGTGCCGCCCTGGTGGTTGGCCTGGCGAGTGGTATAATATTCATCTTGCGCGATGGCAGTGTTATCGACACTATATTGTATGCTCTTACTCGCACCCTTTCCGAGGCGGGCTCTATGGCTTCGGTAGGTGCAATGTACCTTTTTCAGACTCTGCTTAATGTCGTCATGCCATCGGGTAGCGCCAAGGCGGCACTCACCATGCCTATCATGGCACAGTTCGCCGACCTCATCGAGGTGTCGCGCCAAACCACAGTGCTGGCGTTTCAGTTTGGCGATGGCTTCACCAATATGATAACACCCACAAGCGGCGTGCTGATAGGCTGTCTTGGTGTGGCGCGTATACCCTACGGTGTATGGCTGCGCTGGGTGCGGAAGTTTATAGTACCACTCATTATTATTGGCTTTGTGCTGTTGCTTCCTACATTATTTTTCAACATGCCAGGCTTCTAAGATTTATGCACTACGAGGGTTATGATTTTCTTGTATCGCTGTTAGGTAAACATTCTATGCCGTATAGCCTGCGTTATGTAAGGCTCGGCGAGTTGTTTCACAACCTTCTCAACGATAACGTCTCAAACGATGCCAGTGGCCGTATGTCGGGATACTTTGCCAAGATGACGTTCCTTTGTCAGCAGCATAATGTCTCTCACGACCTCTATCTTCGTGTCAATGCCTTGCGTCGCAGACTTCGCACACTAACTTCTGCAAATGCGTTGCAACTTTCGTCGTCGTGGCAAGACGATGTGTTGGCGTTTGCCCTTTTTGCCGAGACGGTTACCAGCACGCCTTTGCCAGCAGAGCTCAAGTCTGTGCTGCCTGAGGAGTATAACAGTGGCGCATTGCCAGGACGTGCCATGGGCGACAGCATAAGGGTAGTGGTGCAGCAGGTGACGGGGCATACTATTACTGTACTCTCGCTTGCCGGCGATCAGCATCATGTGCATATTGCTGACGAGGCGTTCCATCATTTGTTATCTATACTCAAGCCTGGCGACCAGCTCAATATTGTAAGACCTCATCTCTTGGGGCAGCTCCTCGTACCGGAACTGGTGGTCTACGAGCCCGACTATCTTGTCGACATCACTACCGTTACCTCTTGCTTTGCTCCATACGGCACCACAGCCAAGGCTGTGCTTGTAAAGCGTATGCAGCCTTCTGCTATCACAGCGGCCACCTTGCTTGGCAACTTCGCCAGTCAGTTGCTCGACGAGGCTGTATACTCGCAAGGCACCGAGACGCCGTATGGCGATAGTGTCCGTAAGTTCTTTAGCGCTAACTCATTGGCACTATCTACCATGCCTGCTGACGCAATGCACGACTTCCACAGCAATGCCAAGTTGCAGCGTCTCAATATTCAGTCTACGCTTAGCCACACTCTTCAATCCGACCCCAATTTCCGCAACGACCGCGTTGTCCTTGAGCCATCCTTCGTGTGTGAGATGCTGGGGTTGCAAGGACGTATGGACCTTATTACCGACGACTATAAGGTGCTCCTTGAACAAAAATCGGGCAAGTACGATGAATACAACAAGCGCCACAAGGAAGAGCATTATGTGCAGATGCTGCTCTATCTCGCTGTCTTGCAGTATGCTTTTGGCAAACGTCAATCCGACATGTCGTGCTATCTTTACTACTCTAAATACGCTAACGGCTTGATACGCGAGACCGCTTCTACTTCGTTGCTGCAGCATGCCATAGCTTGTCGCAACGATGTGGTGGCGCACGATGCCATTATTGCGTCAGGGCAGGGTAGGGCACTCGTCGAAGCGCTCGACCCCGACTCGCTCAATATTGCTAATCTATCAGGATCTTTCTGGGAACGTTATATCTCACCCCAGCTCCATGC
>JAZRVD010000033.1:0-25454 GCA_045598945.1 Bacteroidales bacterium
ATATGGACAACTGTGTCCATATTATACAAAAAAGGGTTCAAGTAACGTGGAAAAAGTCAAAAAAGGCTCACGAAGGCGACCTCTGATAGCATACACTCGTCAACAGTTATCTAATTCTTTGAATTAAACGACAATCCCTAATTATCCTTTGTACCTGCAATAGTTGCCGCAGTCAGATGGCGATGGGCTTCTTGCGCTCATTTGACCAAAATATAGAAGTACAGTCAGCAGGAATAAGACCTGCCGCAGAAATCAATCCTTTCGCTATCAAGGCAATGCAAGAAGTTGGCATCGACTTGAGCACGGAAACACCAAAGAGCGTAGAATTGTTCCTTGTCAAAGAGTGGGATTTCGCCATCAACGTCTGCGGAGGTGCCAATGAATCATGCCCTGTATTCATAGGTAAAGTCGGCAAGCGTATGCACATCGGCTTTGATGACCCTACATCAGCTACAGGAACAGACGAAGAGATTATGGCAGAGTTTCGCCGCATCCGTGACGAAATCAAGAAGGAAATGCAGACGTTCTATCTCGTTGATGTCAAAGGACTTTACTTGCCTAAGTGCTGCTGTTGCGGTGGATAGTTGACTCCATTAACCATAAACTTAAACCATAAACTTTTCAACGAAATGATACAGACTTTTGCCGATTGGCTTATCTACAACCTCATAAGTCTTGATGCATCATCACGTCTCGGTGAGGCAGTCAACTTTTTCGTCTATGACTCGCTGAAGATTGTCCTGCTGCTCTTCCTCATAAGCATTGTGATGGGTGTGGTCAATATATACTTCCCCATTGAGCGACTGCGTAACTATCTGACTGCACACAAGATGTACGGTTTTCAATATCCTATGGCAAGCATCTTCGGAGCCATCACTCCGTTCTGCTCCTGCTCCAGCATACCGCTGTTCATCGGTTTCGTAAAGGGCGGCATACCGTTGGGTGTGACCTTTGCCTTCCTCATCACCTCACCATTGGTCAACGAAGTAGCCGTTGCCATGTTCCTTGGCACGTTCGGCGTGAAGGTGACAGCCATCTACGTGGTGTGTGGCATACTGATGGGAGCAATAGGAGGCTTCGTTTTAGGCAAGATGAAACTCGACTGCCACCTCTCGCCTTGGATCATTCAGGTGCAGCAGATGAAGATGCAAGCAGATGAAGAGCTTGAAGCAGAACACGTTCCGTTCATGAAGCGACTGCACGTTATCACGAAAGATGCCCTTGGCATCGTTCGAGGAGTCATCCTCTATGTCCTTATCGGTATCGCCATCGGAGCTGCTATCCACGGCTACGTGCCCGAAGATTTCTTTGCCGACTTCATGCAGAAAGCAGGTATCCTTGGCGTGCCAGCCAGCGTACTCGTTGCCGTACCGATGTATGCCAATGCGGCAGGTGTCGTTCCTGTGGTGGAGGTGTTCGTTGCCAAAGGCATCCCTCTCGGCACAGCTCTCGCTTTCATGATGTCGGTCGTAGGGTTATCTTTGCCAGAAGCCACTATGCTCAAAAAAGTCATGACCTGGCGCCTCATCGGCATCTTCTTCGGCACAGTAGCATTGATGACCATGCTACTCGGCTGGACGTTTAATGTCGTACTATAGTTGTGATTTTCATACATATATTTTCTTCAAGCAATGTTTTCTGGTTAAAATACAAGACGGAGGGTATAACATGAGCATGAAGCCTTGTTACACCCTCTTCAAAAATAACACATTGTATACTAATAGCTGATTGTGGTTTTCTTTGCTGGCGCTCCTAAACCAAGTTTCTGAGTACCATCCCAATTTGTGAGTTGGTCGGCACATCCATGGGAACCACAGAGGGAGACGTATGTCTCAGCACTACAAGACATGTGATCTACAAAGGCGCAGAAGTTGCCAATGATGGATTCTGGGAAATTGACCTCTCTGGCAGTGAACAGATTTGTCCAACTACGACAGTTGTCTTGTCTGCTCTGCGACATACCCGACCAGTCACATCCATCAAGAAACTGAGTGGTCACGGACTTGATGCCGCTGTTGCTATCGAGTGAGATTTCTATTTTCTGAGCAAGTGCAACAATAGCATAATAAACACTCAATGCCTCTTGGCGGTTGAAATAGCAACAGCGGTCGGAGAGTGCAAATTCTCTTTGAGCCTTACGTTCATGATCCTGTTGCGGCCTCCCACAAAGACAAAGACACCTCCGTTGCGAATGCCGCCGCCCATTTCGTTGTGAATTATTCCGCATAGCGTGTTTATCCCATTTCGCATATCCGTCTGTTTCAGATAAAGGTGATAGTTCATCGTGTCGCCAAGGCTAAACATGGAGACCTCCCTTCTTCCGGTCTCTCTGCGTGCGTGGTGTGCGAAACGTCAAGGATTGCCTTGTGTCGGGCATACATAAACCGTATGTTTTCATGCTGTTGTGTTTTGACTTTGTTCTTGCATTTCAATCCGCAAAACTACAACAGCTTTTTTACTCCCACAACGTGTAATTTATCGGGTGCTTACGTTATTCGCAGAATTATTTTTTGCAACATGCCTTTAATTGGCGTTCTTCTGCCACGACATAGCAAAACGCAGCATGCCACGAGATAATGAGACACGGCATGCCACGTCTCTACACGATTTTTGATATTAAGTACATACCACAAGCACGCCATCATCAACGTCTGTAGCTATTATTGCAACTATTGCTATATGATGTATGACGGCTTGACAGAAACTTTTTATAAAGCTTTGGCGGCGTCGCGGCCTGCACGCAGAGCGGCGATATTGACATCTACCACCTCTTGTCCTTTGCGTCCGAAGATGCTGACGACGGCTTTTTCCAGCTCTTCAAAAGGTATATCAAGATACGAGGCGGCGGCGCCAAGCAGCACCATGTTGCCACGTGCGTGTATGACTTTGGCTACCTCATTAGCGTTGAAACTGATGCAACGTGGCAGCTTGTCTAACTCGGCATGTATTTTTTCCACCTCAGGATAGTGGGCTATGTTGATGAAAGGGTCGCTGTTGGTAATGACCTGACCATCGGGCGAGAGGAATGGCAGATAGCGGAGTGCCTCCATAGGCTCGGAGCTGAGGATGATGTCTGCCTTGCCTTGAGGAATGACATCGGCAAAGATGGGGTTGCTGCTAACACGGAGATGCGAGAACACACTTCCACCACGCTGCGACATGCCATGTATCTCGCTCTGCTTGACATATAAACCTAACGAGACAGCTGCATCACTTATTATCTTGGCAACGGAGACAATGCCATCGCCACCAACACCACACAGGATAATATCTTTTTTCATATTTAATTGTTTTAATATTTAACAATGCTTTATGCCTATACCTTTTGAGACATGATAAGAAAGTGCAAAGTTACGCTTTTTTGCCCATATAAGCAAAAGAGGCATCATATTTTGGAGCACGTTATTGATTGGGCAGCCTACAATAACTTTTTATACTGCTGACTTGATTATGATGCTACACCAGATACAAAAAATGCGAGAACAGGCGTTGCAGCCCAGTCTCGCATTTAACAATAAATATTATCTGAACCTTAGTCTATCTCTTTTATCTGTCCATCTTCTGAGATGGTATACTCTATTCCTTTGAAAAGTTCAATTTCGTAGTAACGACCATCATGCTCTATGCTTTTGGCCACACATTCACCATACATTTTTTCGATAGTAGAAGAGACCTCGTAAGGAAGGACTGATAAAGAGACACCATCGGCTGACGACATTTCTTTCCAGTCGCCATCAGAAGAGAACGGAATGTGCGTGCCATCGGAAAGGACGACTTGATAGTCGCACCAGTCGCGCTGAATATGCATTATTTCTTCTCCATAGAATTCGTTATCTATAAAATACGCAATCTCAACAGGAAGGTCTTCCACATTTACCGACTTGTGAAAACACGATTGCAAAGCGAAAGCGACAAAAAGCGTAAAGCAGAAAAGGACAAGACGTCTCACGATAAAAAAAGTATTGCGTTTAACACAAAAAAGGATTAGAGCAATTTCTTTTTGAGGTTCTCAATCATGTCGACGGTCATTTTTTCGAGGTCGTAGACAGGCTGCCAGCCCCATTCGTTGCGGGCACACGAGTCGTCCATCTTGTTTGGCCAGCTATCAGCGATTTTCTGGCGGATAGGGTCGAACTTATATTCCATCTCGAAGTTGGGGTAATGCTTCTTGATGGCATTGTAGATAATCTCTGGGTCGAAGCTCATAGAGGTTACATTGAAGCTATTGCGATGCACGAACTTGCTTGGGTCAGCCTCCATGATATCGACCATGGCCTTTTGAGCATCGGGCATATACATCATGTCCATAAAGGTGCCTTTGGCAATAGGGCATACAAACTTTTCGCCTTTGACAGCTGCGTAGTAGATTTCAACAGCGTAGTCTGTGGTACCGCCGCCGGGAAGAGTGAGATGGCTGATAAGGCCTGGGAAACGAACCGAGCGGGTGTCGACGCCGAAACGGGTGAAATAGTAGTCGCTAAGCAGCTCGCCGGTAACCTTGGTGACGCCATAGATGGTGTTGGGGCGCTGGATAGTGTCCTGAGGGGTATTGTCGTGAGGGGTGCTGGCGCCAAAAGCGCCTATAGAACTTGGAGTGAAGACAGCACAGCCAAAGAGGCGAGCCACTTCGAGGCAGTTGACCAAAGAGCCAATGCCCACATTCCAGCCAAGCATAGGGTTGAGCTCGGCAGTAGCGCTGAGGATAGCGGCGAGATTGTAGATAGTGTCAATATTATATTTTTTGACAGCTTCGGCAATCTGCATGATTTGAGTGGAGTCGATACGTTCTATAGGACCGCGTTCATATATCTCGCCCTTGAGAGGACGAAGGTCGGAACAGACGACATGGCTATCGCCATAAATGTCGCGAAGGTTGCGTGTCAGTTCAGAGCCAATCTGTCCACCGGCACCTACGATAAGGATGTTTTTCATAAAGGATAAAAGATTAACAATAGTTTTTTTTACAAAAGTCTTGCGACCTGAACAATCCACGAGGGAAAAGACAAGCCGCAAGACATCTATTCAAAAGAAGGAGATATTAGCCTTCGATTTCTTTACGCACTTTCTTGAAAGCCTCGATACATTTGTCGAGGTGTTCGTGCTCGTGAGCGGCGCTGATTTGTACGCGGATACGAGCCTGACCCTTAGGGACGACAGGATAGTAGAAACCGGTAACGAAGATGCCTTCTTCCTGCATCTTGGCAGCATACTGCTGGCTCTTGGCGGCATCGTAGATCATAACTGCGCAGATAGCACTCTCGCTTGGCTTGCAGTCGAAGCCCTCTTCCTTCATGCGACGGAGGAAGTAATCGGTGTTGGCGTGCAGCTTGTCTTGCAAGGTGTTGGTCTCGCTCATCATATCGAACATGCGGATACCAGCGGCTACGAGACCTGGAGCCATAGAGTTGGAGAAGAGATAAGGACGGCTGCGCTGACGCAACATATCGATAATCTCCTTGCGACCAGTGGTGAAACCACCCATGGCGCCGCCGAAGGCCTTGCCAAGAGTACCTGTAAGGATTTCCACCTTGCCACGGAGGTTGTAACGCTCGGTAACACCACGACCAGTCTTGCCTACAACACCGGCGCTGTGACTCTCGTCGACCATAACCATAGCATCGTATTTCTGAGCAAGCTCATAGATCTTGTCGAGAGGACATACATTGCCGTCCATAGAGAAAACGCCGTCGGTAACGATAAGACGGAAACGATTCTTCTGAGCAATCTTCAGCTGCTCTTCAAGGTCAGCCATGTCAGCATTGGCATAACGATAGCGTTCAGCCTTGCAGAGACGCACACCATCGATGATGGAAGCATGGTTGAGGGAGTCGCTGATGATAGCATCTTCTGCAGTGAGAAGAGGCTCGAAAACGCCACCGTTGGCATCGAAACAAGCAGCATAAAGAATAGTGTCTTCTGTGCCGAAGAACTCAGCTATCTTCTTTTCAAGCTGCTTGTGCAGATCCTGACAACCACAGATGAAGCGGACAGAGGCCATGCCAAAGCCACGTGCATCCATACCTTTCTTAGCGGCCTCGATAAGCTCTGGATTGTCGGCAAGACCGAGGTAGTTGTTTGCACAGAAGTTAAGGCATTTCTTGCCTTTAACCATTATCTCTGCACCCTGAGCGCTTTCGATGATACGTTCATGCTTGTACAGACCAGCAGCCTCTATTTCGGCCAGCTCCTTCTGAAGATGTTGTTGGAAATTGGTATACATAACAATATAATGAATTTATAAGATTATTCAATATGTCTACTGAATAG
The DNA here is from genome assembly GCA_045598945.1 of Bacteroidales bacterium. Taxonomy (GTDB): domain Bacteria; phylum Bacteroidota; class Bacteroidia; order Bacteroidales; family P3; genus Colimorpha. The sequence continues at coordinate 6,268 of JAZRVD010000033.1, forward strand.
AAAACGACTTGCAAAATTACTATTTATTTTGAAAATAAAGGATAACAAAATAACATTATTTAATAATTACGAGCTGAGCACGGCGGTTGAGTGCCCTACCTTCTTCATTTTCATTGGTAGCAATAGGCTCGTCCTGTCCTTTGGCGAAGAGACGCATCTGCGAGGGGCGCACGCCCATACCATGCAAAATATTAGCAAGATATTGTGCGCGTTGCATGCTGAGGATAACATTGTGGGCAGGAGTGCCAGTAACATCGGTATGACCTTCTATGCCAATCACGAGGTTTGGCGACTGGCGCAATTCTTCGGCGACCTGACGGAGATTGCGCATGGTCTGAATATCGGAAATCATAACCGATTTGCCAGTATTGAAATAAATAGTAGTGTTCATGGTGAGGAACATCTGCTGGAGACGCATATAGGCCTGACGGTCATGTACATCTTCGAGCGACTCATTGAAAGCATTGCCCAGTGCGGCGGCGCGGCGAGCACGTTCGAAAGCCTCCTTGGCACGCTCAAGGCTCTGCTCGGCAGCGAGGATATCGCCAGCAGCGACATTCTCGGCTGTTTCGTCGGCAGCCTGATGAGCATCACGAGCGGCAACATCGGCTTCCGGATTGTTCTTGTCACGAGCATATAGAGCAGCAGCCTTGGCATAGTCGCGAGCCATCTCGACGTATGGCACCTGTGGAGAGGCCGTGATATTAGACACCTCGTCGATATCTTCGACATTCTCGTCATCATCGAGACCAAGATCGATCTCCACTTCAGGCTTTGGATACTTGCGGCCGAAAGAGAATCCCACCTTTACACCGGCGGCAAAAGTATGAGCCTGATTGATTTGCGAAGAACGGAAAGTGCCGTTGTAGGTTTTTTCTGCCGCACCGTCTTGTGCCGAGAAAAGTGGCGAAGTCGCATCTTGATAAAGGTTGGTGATACCATAAGCAGCATATAGACCTAAGTACATGTCACACCAGTGGCTTAAATTATAGTTGAAGCCTATATCGGCAATGCCACTCACATTGATGCTTGCCGGATTGAGGTCGCCCGTAGCACCCGATTCGGTTACAGTAAATCCATGTTCTGGAAGGTTACGCAACTCGCCACCAATATTAGGGAAGAAGCCACGAGTCTCGTATGTGCCATCGACAACCTCGAAATTGCTCTTTGCCTGATAGTCGACCAAAACACCCAAGCCAGCCATCAACTCCCATCTCTTGGAGACGGTGTAACGATAAAAGGCCTGAACAGGTACGCCAATAGAATAGAGCTGCTGATGTTCGCACCAGTTATCGTAGAGGGTGCGCGACTCATACAGCCACCCATTGTCGGGATGGATAAGCTGCTCACTGCTTTCGAGGAAAGAATAGGTGGCCTTGGAGAAATACGCCGAAGCCTTGACACCTACGCCTATACCCCAGTGCCTATTGAAGAAATGCTGATATTGAAATATTGCCAAAGCGCCAGGGCCCATAGACATAGAGCCATCGGCAGGGTCATAGAGTATAGAGCCGAGACCAGCGCCAACGTGGATGTTGAAATAGTTTTTTGACAATCCTATCTGCTGAGCGCTTACAGAGGCAAACGATACCACCAAAAGTAAAAATATAAGATGTCTTTTCATAGAATGATAACAAGAAAACATGAGAAAGATATGAACCTATTAATGACGTACTACGATACGATGCGACACACCATCGACAACAAGCATATAGCTGCCAGCTGGTAGGGCATCGACAGAGAGAGAGGCATTGTTGCCCGTGAAGGCGGCAGTCCTAACTTCGACACCATAGGAGTTGACAAGACGCAAAGCATGCTGTGCGTCGGCATCGCCAGAAATATGTACATTAACAACAGAGACAGCAGGATTAGGATAACACGACACCTCTTGAGCGTTGGGGTCTTCTTCAATAGTCAGGTTCTCGACAGCACAGCTGCGCACCTCAACGCCATTGTACAATCCACTAACATAATATACACCCGACAAGCCCCCTTTCTCTTGATAGTAGAAGTCATTGGCACCGGCGACAAACTCGTCGTTGCGATACCATTGATAGTTTTGCAGCTGCAATTTGTTGAGGTCGAGAGCTATAACATCGTCGAAAACTCTTTTTAGGTACGACGTGGAAATATTAATTACAAACGACACGCTAATTGGGGTGCTAAGCGTATCGAGCTCATTCTTGAACTGCAGTATAGCATCATAACGTCCAAAAAGACATGTGACAGGAACTTTGATAAGGACACTGCCTTGCAACTCATTGACAGTAGGAGTCCAGTCGACATCCTCGAAGCCCTGAGCCTTGGCTGCATCGCTAAATTGCAAACGATAGAAAGAGGGATTGCCTTTGAGGAGCTCGTAATTGATGACAAATAGATCACTCTCGCAATAACCTTCGGCATTGCCTTCGATAGCGTTAGACGACACTGAGAACTCTTCAAGGATACGTCCTGTACGGGAATACAGTATCGGCTCTGGCACCTGATAGTTAGACGACGAGATACCTTGCAAAGCATAAGTTACCATAACACGCTTGCCATAGCCTGCGTCGGCATTGTCGAAAGAGGCAGAAGGCACTACCACAACATCATCAGCACCAAAGACTGTTGATACAACACCTTCGTCAACGACAACGGCATTGTCAGTACCATCATACATCTTGACATCATCAACCTTAACACCTTTTACTGTAAGTGGTGCCTTAGCTATATTAACGAAAATACTTTCTGATTCGGCAGTAAACTTATATTCGTCATTATCAACAATAGCAACGGCCTTATATGTAGCCGCATCACGGAAAGTTGACGAGAATCTTCCACCGTTTTTATAATACTTTATCTCAAGAGTGATTGTTCTACCAGAATCGTTGACATAAGATGCCTTGACGGAACGAGTATTGCCATTGTATACAAGACTGGCAGTATCGCTCCATGTAACAGGATAATAGTTTTGGCTATATGTAGCCTTGAAAACAAGGTCCTTGTCGGGAAGATGCCCCGGCACAGGCTGCCCCCAGCCAACAAAGGTATGCCCCGCGAGAGAAGGCTGTTTCGGCAACTTGATGGTATCGGCAAACAAAAGAGTAACCTTCTTGATAGTATCACCAGTATGAGAGAGGAAAAGCACAAGATGGCTGTTCTTCTCGAATGTCGGGCGCAAAACAGTATCGCCCCACGGCGCGACATGATGACTTTGAGCTGCCGAATAGTTCCAGCATACAAAATGATAGCCAGAGTCAGGCACAGCTTCAACATTAAACTCAGAGCCAAAAGGATACATGCCTGATGTAACTCCCTGCACAGAGCCACCTTCGACATCGGCAACAGTAACTTTAAAATGGGTGCGATTGACGACAGGACGGACAGACTGCCCAATAGTAGGCACATCATTATTGCTGACAACTATACTGTCGCCGCTATGACTGGCATAAAGTTCGTATGGCTTGGAGGCAAAATCGCGCGACCAAAAAGCGCCCATCTCACCTTGACGGATGAGGATGCCGCCTTCCATCCACCCTGCAGTAGGGAGGAATAGAGATTGTGACGGGTCTTTACGGCTTGTAAACTTCAAGCCATTGACACCAGCGACCTCAGTCCATTCATAATTTGTAGCCTCAATCAACTCCTGCAATTCTTGGTGAGAGGGCATACGCCAACCAGAGCCTAAATATACAGTAGCCACATCGTTGGCAGATGTAAGAGTGCTATTGATATTGAGGGTGTAGTTGTTGTCATACGCTGTCAGCTCGCCCCAGCTGAAATAGCTTCCATTGTCTTCCTGTCTCACCGCGCCCAAGTTGCACGATGCCCACAGAGTGCCTGACGGCAGACCCAAATCGATAGTATCCATCTTGAAAAGCGAGGAATAAGACCACACTATATCAGAGCGCATCATACGCAGGGCATACATTGGATAGAGGTCAGAAGAGATATTCTCTATACCCGACGTAGCCGACACTATGCCTGTCAAAGGCTTGCCCAAGACAGGAGCGATAGCGTTGAAAGAGACGTCGAAACAGGTGAAACTTACAGTGCCACAGAACTGAGGACGACAAAAGATATTGCCATTAGGAAGAAGAGCCACTTTCTCTATCTTGGAGCTATCCTCCATATAGATTGTTCCAGACGAAGCCACGCAAGCACCAACGCCAGAAGCAGACGAATTGGTAAAACATGAACCTTGCGAGAGTTGAAGTGCGCCACTATTATCTACAATACCACCTTTTGAGGTTGAAGCGTATAGCGAGGCGTTGCCATCGACAACGACACTGGAAAAAACGAGCATTGACGAAAGCGGAATGTTGAAGAGCGAGGCGAATTTAGCAGCACGAACAATCTTGCCGCCCGCAATAACAACAGTATCTGCAACAGGAACAGAGATGGAAGAACCCACATTGACAACATCGCGAACAAGAAAAACGGTATCCTTGTTAGGTACGGATGTTACAACATCGGCAAGCGAGCCATACACGCGATAGTCCGTTGTATTGAAACAAGCGTCGGAATAAATAGGTGAAAAAGAAGGTACAGTAGAAGTTACTCTCGGCAACAGAGGACGGCTCACATAAACAATCTTGTTGGCTACAAACATGTTAGGAACAGAAGAGATAGATCCTAAGGATTGAGAGTCGAAAAGATATAAAGTGTCGTTGACCGTAAACACGGCAGACTGCACAGAGAGTGCTCTGCCATTTAGGTCGATATAGCAAACTTTGCTGACATTAATTTGAGATGCCAAATCAATATCATTATCCAGCACAATAGTATCATGCAACTCAAGGTTGGTGCCTAAAGCTCCAACAAATGATGCATTATCTGTTGCATACACTGTACGGGCAGACAGCGGAGCGACAGAGAAAAGAGACAGCAACAATAACAAAGAGACGGACGACAAAGACCGTTTGACAATATTTTTACACATTATTGTAAGAACTCTCATAATATTTAACATGTATTTTGAAGCAAAAGGAAAACGACTATTGCAATATTTCTATAGTAGCACGACGATTGGTAGCACGGCCTTCCGCTGTTTTATTGTCAGCTATTGGCTCTGTCTGACCTTTCGAGAGCACCTCTATTTGTTCGGGGCTTACACCCATATCTTCGAGATACTCGGCAAGATTCTGAGCACGATGCATGCCCATACGCAAATTGACAGAAGCGCCACCCGTATTGTCGGTATGACCAGTGATACGTATCTTCAAAGCGGGATTTTCGAAAAGGGTATCGGCGAGATGCTCAAGCATAGCACGCGACTCAGCATCGATAGAGAGCTCCTTGCCATTGACTTGGAAATGAACAGTAAGAACGATATTAGGATTTTCCAATTCGGAGAGATATTCCTTTTTCTTCTCTTCAACAACAACCGTATCCTTGGCTTTCTCTATACGTTTGGCGTTACGAGCTTTTTCAAAAGCCTTTTGCGAACGTTCAATAGAAGCCACGACTTTGTCGAAGTCGCCCAATAGAGCCGCCTCGACAGCCTCGCGCGAGGCCGCTTCCGCTTCGGCGGCAGCAATATAAGCATCAGGATTATTCTTGTCGTCAGCATAGAAACGAGCGCCATCGGCATAGTCCTTCACCATATCGATATACATCAACATGGATGTCTGGGCTTCGGTAGGACCATTGCCAGCGGGTTCGGAATAGTCGAACATTGGATCAGGCACAGCAGAATGAGCAGCATTGTTTACAGATGAAGACTTTTGAGAGTCGCTTGTAACAGGCTTGTTGTTGTTAGAAGACTGTTTTTGAGACTCGCTCATCTTAACCTCCTTGGCACCCTCTGACTTAGCAACATCTTGCGTTTTCTTATCCGTCGCATTAACGTTATCATTCGAAACCTTATCCTTTGAGGTAGAAGTGCTATTTGAAGCCTTGTCTTCTTTTGACGAATCCTTCGAGGCCTTATCTTTTGACGAATCCTTCGATGTATTATCCGTTGAGGCCTTATCCTTTGAAGAGCTCTTCGAGGCCTTAGCATCATTTTGCGAATCGAGAGACACGTCACCCTCATTAGAATCGGATTTCTTCAAGAAGTCAAGGTTGACAAGCTTGCCACTATGAGACATGCTCACACCTACTTTAAGACCTACAACAAAAGGATGAATAGAAGAGACTTGATTAGACGCAAACGTGCCATTGTAGGTGGCCGGCACCACCTCGTTGGCGTTGCAGGAATATGGCGTAAGCAAAGCGACATTATCGGTTTTGGAAATATTAATGAGGCCATAGCCACCATACAAGCCCACATACATACGCCATTTTTCATTCAAGATAAAGTTGATGCCAGCATCGGCGATAAAGCTTAGCGAGACGGCTGAAGTAGATATATCGCCATTGGCACCACTTTGATATGAGGTGAAGCCATGTTTTGGCATATCGCGATACAGCGTGTTGGTATTATAGAAATAGCCTTCAGCGGTATAAGAGCCCTCGACCGTTTCGAAAGAAGAAGCTGTTATAAAGTCGACCAACACACCAGCGCCAAACACGAAATTGCTTTTTGTGCGAAATGGCATACGGTACAGAGCCTCGACAGGAATACCTACAGCATAGACATGCTGTTTTTCACGCCAATCAGAAAAAGAGACATAGGAATCATAATACCAATTATTGTCAGGATGAACTATATCTCTTATCACCTCTGTAAAGCCATATTTGCTACCTGAATTGAGCCATGAAAACTGAGCTCCTGCCGCCACACCCCACTGAGGAGTAAAAAACTTTTGATATTGAAGGCCAAGCATACCACCGCCGCCTAACTGACTTGTACCATCCTTTGGAGAGAACAGCAACGAATGAAGACCTCCTCCAATATATGCAGAAAAATACTGACGAGCATTGTCGAGAGTCGTTTCACGCTCTTGAGCATTTATATACCCAAAAGAACAGCCAACAAACACCGCACAAAGCGTAAAACACATTAAACGTTTTTTATAAAGAGTTTTCAAAGACATACGCTAACATTTCAAAAACCGACAAATCGTTGTCGCAAAATTTATAATGTATCGATATTTAATTACTTTACAATAACATGTTGAGAGGCGTCGTCAACCACCACATAATAGTTGCCCTTTGGCAAGGACTGCATGTTTATTGAACATGACGCACCGACAAAGGTATGCTGCATTGCCACCATTCCCATGGCATTGACAATCTTGAGAATATGAACATCATCAGCTTCGGATGAAGCCAGCGTAACAGTCGCCACATCAGCAATAGGATTAGGGTATACCGACAAAGCGACATGGGTGTCGGGGAGTATCTCGAAATTGGAGACTATGCAGCTTCTTATCTCATTACCCTTATACATACCGCCAAGGTAAACCTCATACCCCTTAAGATTGCGAGGAGAATTGAAATAAGACTGTGTAGCACCTTCTATGACAATGCCTCCTTTATAATACCACTGATATGAATCAAGAGAGTCGTAATTGAGGTCGAAAGAGATAACATCCGAGAATGTAGCTTTAAGATACTCTACTGGAATATTGACATTGAAAGAGAACTCAAAAGGAGCGCTTTCGACATTTAACTCGTTACGGAAAACGAGCGTAGCAGTATATGTGCCGAAATGACAGTTAGCAGGGATTTCTAATGGAATATTTCCTGTGTGGAACTCCTCAACAGTAGACCATTCAATATCGACAAAGCCCTGTGCTTGAGCCTCAGGACTAAAATACACAGAATAATAGAGAGGCTCGCCAGAGGCAAGAGTATAAGGGATAACATCGGACTCGCAATAACCTTCGGCATTGACATTGATGCCATAATTTTGTTCGTCAAGCACCATTTCTGTCAATATTCTACCTTGACAAGATACAACAGTATCTTTAGGAGCCTGATAATTTTTAGCGGACAGGCCTGTCAACTCGAAATGAACAGTTACCACCTTGTTGAAACCAGGCTGCGCATCGTCATAAAAAGCAGAAGGTATTGCCATAACCTCGTCGCCTGCAAGAATATCATCATTAAACAAGGCAAAGACGCTAACATGAGCCGTGTCGGAAGTATCATACATCTTGACAGTATCAACTGTCATATTGCCGATAGACAACAACTTTGGGAAAATGCTAAAGGTAGCAAATATTGTTGACGGGTCAAACTGATAATCTTCAAATTGCTCACTCTGAACAGCCCATGCTTTATAATTGCCTACAGTGTTGTACTCATCAATCTGATCATTTGGATTCGATGTCTCAAAAACCATCGTCTCCAGAAACTGCTGCACACTATCGTCGTCATAGAAATAGGCTACTACACCCTGTATTGGTTCACCGTCGCCATAAGTGCGATTTTGAACATTTATCCATTCCACATTATAAGTATTCTGCTCATACTGAGCAACGAAGAGAGTATCTTTGAAAGTATAAACATTTGGCGAGGCCGGAGGAAGCGGGTCCCACCCTGTAGCACTATAACCTGATCTACGGACAATAGCAGGTGCGTCGAAATATTCGCCAATAGTAAACAACACTGTATCGACATGGTTGTACGACACAAAGCGAGCAGCCGCAATACCTGGAGCATAGCCCCAACGCATACCGCCTTGTTCGTCAAATTTTACCGTATACCTGTTATCGAGGTCGGAGTAGATGCTGTCGGAGCCTAAGACATTGTAGTTACATTCACCTACCAAAGAGTCGATACGAGGAGATGTCAACGAAGTCCCATTATATTGAGACAAGGCGACATGACCAGTATAATCGTTTATGATTGATAATTTTCCATCATCAGCAAGCGTAACATTGGAGCCCTGCGACTGACAAGCCATAGCATTACCCGACACGGACAATACACCTTGACAAAACACTGCAGCACCAAAACTACCTTCTTCTAAGAGGCTATTGCGCAAACATACGCCCTCTGTCAAAGCAAGATTAGCACCATTCGACACCAAAAACAGACCACCATGCGAGGTACATTTGCCGCCATTGGCAGCATTGCCATCAACAACAACATTGCCCAAAGTCAAAGATGCACCAGCATTGACAGTAAACAATGAAGCGCCATTGAACGAACGAAACACAGTATCGCGACTTGCAGAATACAATGTCAAAGACCTCGACACATTGATAGGCTCGGAGAGATAGGCGTTGTCTACAATAAATATGCTATCTTGATTTTGAGCAACACGAACCAGATAAGGCAACGAGCCATAACGGGTAACACCGACATGACGTATAAAACCCTCATACTGCACCGCAGCAGAGCCTGCCAAACTTGGGAAGCCACCACCCAAAACAAGCATGGAACCAGAGCCATTAAACGAAGCGGCGCTAAACAAACCATAGCCACTGCCATCAATCACCTCAAGCTGCTTGCCGCTATTTATTATCACATTACCATCAACACTAAACGTATTGCCATTAAGATCAAACACCAATACCGATGCAGAGCAATCAATAGTCAAATCTCCGTGCAATGCAACATCTTCCGACAATACCAAAGTATCAGCAGCCGTGGCGCCACTGACAATATATTGAACAGAAGAGAAGGAGGAAACATTGATTTTATTAGCCATCAAAGATGATGACACAAAGACCATTAAAGACAGAAACGTTAAAAAACTAAAACGGTATAATCTCATATTTTAATAATAATAAACAACAAACAGCATTGTTGCATGACAACATATAACAAAACACACAATTCTTTACCCAATCATACAACGATAGACTAAAGAAAATGCTCTGTTTTACAATAGATTGTATTAGCAAAGTATACATTTTGCCATCGTCAAAATTACATTTTTTTTATAAAACGACAAAATTTACAAGCAACAAACCAACACAATACAAAGAAATAAAGAAAATAAAACATATTTTCGATAGCAATAAAAAAGCTATCTTTGCATATATCTTTCTACAATATCTTTTCATATATATTACACGAAATGAGAGAAATACTTGATAAAAGACTATCAGCGGAAGATATACGAACATTAAGTACAACATATAGCGACAAAAAGGGTATACGCCTATTGTTGTCTCTAATGCACGACGACAACGAGCGCATAGCATCGAATGCTGCATGGATATTGACACACACCAAGAACAAAAAAATATTTAACGAATATCAAAACGAGCTGATAGACATAACGCTAAACAGCAAAAACGAAACACTGCAACGGCTATCGCTCAACATGTTGGAGCACCAAGACTACTCCATAAAGACAATGCGCAGCGACTTTGTAGACTACTGTCTGTCGCAGCCACTTAATGTCAATGTAAAACCTGGCATCGTCAACCTATGTATAAAGATAGGCTACAAAATATGCAAGCCTGTTCCCGAACTATTGCACGAATACATAGAGGTGATAAACATGATGCGAATAGAGCACTACGCCACAAGCGTAAAAACTATTCGAAAGAAAATACTCAATCAATATCGACAAGACAACAACCAATAAACAACATCACCATGAAAAAAATCCTATTAGCCATGTGTGGCATGCTGATTCTTGCAAGCTGCTGCAACAACAAGGACGAGCAAAGCTGCAACGAGAGTACAGCAGCCACTGAACGAGTTGCCGTAGCCACAGCCGAGCAGCAAGCCGCCGCCATGATCTACGACCTTGCCAACACAGAAGAGCAAATTATCTCCAATTTCAAAGAGGGCGAAGGCGAGATAGGCCTGCGCATGATAGACAATGGCACAGCCCGCTTCATGAAAGTACGTCTAACGCCCCACTCTTCGGTAGGTTTTCACAGCCACCCAACATCGTGCGAGACGGTATTCGTAGTACAAGGGACAGCAAAAGTGATCTTTGAAAGCGACACCTGCATAATACAAAGCGGCGATTGCCACAACTGCCCATGCGGACATGGCCACAGCATTATCAACGACAGCGACGAAGAAGTCATAACGCTATCCGTTGTAAACGAACTTGGCGAATAGCAATACCGTCATTAACAGCAACAGCAGCAAAGACAAAAATCTTTGCTGCTGTTGTACTATACATGGCTCATCAATTAGAAACAAGCCTTGAGTATCTGCAACACCTCATCGGTGGTAGGAACATGATAACCACCAATCTTTATCGTTGACGAGGCTATAAGCGGCAGCATCTCTTCGGTAGCGCCAACTTCTTGCAGATGACGAGGTATACCAAGCTCATCAATAAAACGGTCGAGACAATCGATACCCTCGGCAGCTATCTGCTCGTCGGTCTTGCCAGACGGATCGACATGCCACACGTTCTTGGCATAACGCACAAAACGATGCAAACCGTAGGGGCATATCAACTTGTAATAAGGTATAGACACTATAGCCAAGCCTATGCCATGTGGGCAATCAGTATAAGCGCCCACCTGATGCTCTATCTGATGCACCTCCCAGTCTTGCTTTTTAGATACCGCAAGTATCTTGTTCAAACCCATGGTAGCGCACCACATTATGTTGCTTCGCGCTTCATAGTTGTTGGGGTCCTTTATAGCGGCGCGAGCTGCATTGATAAGAGCCAGCATGTCGCCTTCAAGAAGATAGTCGCTAACACAGTCGTCGTCGCCACCAAAATACTGTTCCATGAGATGCGAGAAGATGTCGAAGATACCGCTCACCATCTGATTACGCGGCACGCTATAAGTATACTCCGGATTGAGTATAGCAAACTTGGGGGCCATCTGCGACATAGGGAACGTGGCACCATTTTTCAACATTAGCTCCTCGTTAGTGATAACCGTAGTGCTATTCATTTCCGAAGCAGTACCCGTCATAGTCAGCACGGCACCGATAGGTATGCTCTGACCAGTAAAAGGCTTACCCTCAACCCAGTACATCTGCCATGCGTTGCCGGTACAATAGGCTGCCGCCGACATGCCCTTGGCACAATCTATCACCGACCCGCCGCCAACAGCAAGTATGAGGTCAACATTGTTTTCGCGTGCAAGCTTGGCACCTTGCAGCACTTGGTTATAAGTAGGATTGGATTTAATACCACTCATCTCCACCACCTCCTTATTAGCGGCATGCAGATTTTTCATCACCTCGTCATAAATGCCATTAGCCTTGATAGAGTTTCTACCATACACCAACAACACACGAGGGCCGTAGTTGTTAAGTTCGTCAAGCAAGTGGCTCATCGCCGTGCGACCAAAGTGAACCCGTGTAGGACACTCTAATGTAAAATCGATGTTCATAATTGGATATTTTTATAAAGACATTGTTACTTGTGCGTCTCATTCTTTTTGTTTTTGCCGCATGTGCAATGCGAGCAACGTCCTGTAGCAGGGTCAGCATTTGTACAAGGACGCTTAAACTCGTCGCTTTTATGCAGCAACATCTTGATACCAAGACCGGCCATCATCAGGGCGACCACAATGACAGCCGCCACTATTGCAATCCAGATTTTCAAAGCATATATATTTTTAATGTTTATTAGTCAACATCACGCCTACGGCGGCGGCAACGACACACACAACAACACTTACCACCACATTGGCAACGCCAAGTAGATAGGCTCCGTTACGCAATAAATCCGCCGTCTGCGAAGAGAAAGTAGAGAATGTTGTAAAACCTCCACACAATCCTACAGTAGCGAAAGCCTTCCATTCGCTGCTCAAGCTGCAACCTATCAGCAAGCCTATGACAAAAGAGCCTGCTATATTTACAATGAGCGTAGCAATAGTAGGATGCCACTGTAATTGCGCCACCATCAACGTACACCCATAACGCAGCACGCTACCTATAGCACCACCTGCCGCCACCAAAAGAAAATCACGCCATAACATAATTTGCAAAGATACAAAAAAATATCATGTCATTGAAATGTTACATTCAATTTACATAAAAAGCCCTGTCCTACAGATTGCCCTTCACAGTCAAGCTATCGCCAACCATACGCTGCATATAGCTTTGAATAATGGCTTTCACGCTTTGCTCCATCTGCTGATATTGCACACTGCCACACAGATTGACGGAGAAGGACGGATCCTCTTTTACATTATATAGCTTTATTGTCTTTTGTCCGTCAAACTGCAACAACATATCGCCATAAAGATACTGATATACACCATTGTTATAGTTTATTGCCCAATGGCTGTCGGAAGGTGTATGAAAAAGGTCTTTGCCAAAGGCTATATATGGGTGGCTGTAGCCCAACAATCCCAGAATGGTAGGCATGATGTCTATCTGCTGAGCTATGCCAGCCTGCACGCCTTGCGGCAGCTTCCCTTGGGGGTCGTAGATAACGACAGGCACCTTATAACAGCCTATATCGGTGCCATACTCCTGACGCTCGCTGATATTGGTATGGTCGGCAGTGATGACAAACAACGTATTGTCGTACCACGGCTGCCGCCGCGCTGTCTCAAAGAAACGTTGCAGCGAGAGGTCGGCATATCTTATACAGGTATACATAGGATGACCATCCTCATGCAACATCTGCCTATAATGACTTGGCACCGCAAAAGGATGGTGGGACGAAGCAGTAAACACGGCCGTCATAAACGGCTGTTGCATGCTGCTCATAGTACGGGCATAGTATTGCAGAAACGGCTCATCCCAAATAGCCCAAGTGCCGTCGAAATCGTCGTTGCCCTTGTTGGCATTATTGTATTCGGTGCGACCATAATAATATTTGAAGCCAGAAGTACGTGCGTATGCCTCAAAGCCCATAGAGCCATTCTCGGCGCCATGAAAGAAGGCAGTAGTATAGCCCTCTTTCTGCAGTTCACCAGCTATACCACTTACTTTGTTGAGAGAATACGATGTAACAAAAAAGGGCTCTACAAACATAGGTATGCTTGAAAGAATAGATGGCATGCCGTCGATACTCTTTCTACCATTGGCATAGCTTGCTTCCCATACTGCGCTTTGACCTATCAGAGAGTCGAGGAAAGGCGTATAACCTGGATAGTTGTTCAACGCCCCCACATACTCGCTTGCCAGACTTTCGACTATCAGCACCACCACATTGCGTTTGTCAAACACAGCAGAGCTGTCGCAGTGCAACGGAGTATATAGCTCAGCCACCGTGCTGTTTGGAAAATAATCAGGCACGTAGAATGTAGTCTTGCCAAGTGTGCGGATTATTGAGAATGGAGTATTGAGCACGATAGCCGCCTCGGCAGGGCTGTTTACATATTGATTAGCATTGCTTATAGTAATAGGTCGAATAGCCCTTGATGCGCCGCCGCGCATACCGCATACGCACAGCGGGATATAGATAACGAAAAGCATGCCACAGACAAGGTATTGCGGCAATCGGTATCTGACACGCGGGCTTACACGGCGCGAGGGGTTGTAGTACAACAGCCATGCCAAAGCTATAAGGGCAGCGCCTATCAAAACCAGATACCAGTGGTTGAGGAGTTCTATGCCAACGATGCCACCAAGATTGCTATCGTTGCCAAACTCCCTGAAAAAAGTGCCTGTAGTCCTTCGTCCCGTATATTGTGAATAAACAGCGTCGCACAGATTGACGATAATACTTATAGCTATCGGCACGACATACAGCCATTTGGCTACCTTTTGCCAGCTCTTGCGATGACGTCTTGCTATAGGCAGCAACATTGCCAGAGCGTATGGCGACAGGATGTAACACAACGCTGCGGTATCAAAACGAAGGCTTCCGCTTAACACCTCGCAGAGGTCAAGATTGTGCCAACCGGCACATATACGCTGCCAGTTTTCAGCGACGTATGCCACCCTGCACAACATGGAAATGATATATGCCAACAAAATGTTGTGCAACAGTGCCACAAAAGGGTGCAGCCACTGCGGTATATGTTTATCATTTGCCATGCGACTGGGCATAAATAGTGGTTATCAGCACCTCGCCGACAATGCCAAGGGTCTTTTTGTCGACAGCCGACATATCGTCTTTCAAAGTATGCCAATAAGGATAGAAACTACATTGTGGCGAGTTCTGCACAATGTTTGCAGTAGGAATGCCTTTTATAGTATTGATAAAATAATGGTCGTCGAGGATAGGGTCGGTCTGCAAGTTTTCAAACACATTGCTATATCCCAGGCACGACGCCACCTCCCACAGCTTGTTGGTAATGCTTGAAGCATACTGCATGCTAAAGCCCTCCTTGGTAAAACGAGCCTGAGATACACCCACCATGTCGAGCAATATGCCATAACGCGCCTGATAGTAGAGACGATGCGGATTTTTAGCCCAGTATTGCGAACCTTTGCACCACGACTCGTCGTCGTAATTTCTTTCTGCCCACTCCGGCAGACCTTGATCTTCGAGGTCGAAAAAGATAATGTCGACACCCAGTTCCGGTTTTTGCTGTTGCATAGCACGAGCCACTTCAAGCAACACGCCCACACCCGACGCTCCATCGTTAGCACCCATTATTGGGTCATGACGCTTGCTCTCGTCTGGGTCGTGGTCTGCCCATAAGCGGCTGTCCCAATGAGCCGAGAGGAAGATACGCATACTGGCTTGAGGATTGACAACACCTATGATGTTTTGACCATTGGCGATAGCGCCGTCCCACAAGCGAGCCGAGAAATGCTGTATCTCGCAAGTGTCGCACAGGCGCGCAAGCTCAGAAGCCAGGTATGCAGCACATGCGTCGTGCCCTTTATGCCCTGGCGCACGAAATCCAAAGGCAAGCTGACGCTCCACAAAACTATATGCACTATCAGCATTGAATTGGGGTGCATCGACTTTCGTATAGTCGATAGTAGAAGCACTGGTATTTTCATTTGTCTTGCCATGACACGAATACAAAAGCAGCGATACAGCGACAGTCGCAAACATGGCACAACATTTCATTATATGTCTCATTCTATTAAATAATTGGATTATATCGCCCTGTGCATACTATATTTTGCAACAGCATACCATCTACAATAAGAAATATACAAAATGTGCAGCCTCTTCATGATGAGGGGGCTGCACATTAGCGATGTAGCAGTTATCAACCTTTGATACGCTCTGCATACTCGCAGGTGCGTGTATCGACCTTTATACGCTCACCTTCCTTGATAAAGAGAGGCACGCGAATTTGCACGCCTGGCTCAACAGTAGCGTCCTTCATAGCGTTGGTGGCAGTGTTGCCGGCGAAACCAGGCTCGGTATAAGTTATCACAGTCTCGATAAAAGGAGGAAGCTCGCACATAAGAGGGGTCTCAGTATCGGCTGCCACGGTAATCTCGACATACTGGTCGGGCTGGAGGAACTGAGGAGCATTGATAATACGCTCTTCGATGCCTATCTGCTCGTAGGTCTCAGTGTGCATGAACATGTGCAGGTCGCCTTCCTTATAAAGATAGGTATAGGGGCGACGCTCGACACGCACGATATCGATTTTAGCGCCAGAAGGGAAAGTGTTTTCAAGCATTCTGCCGGTGCGCACGCTGCGCATCTTGGTACGGACAAAGGCTGCACCTTTACCTGGTTTGACATGCAGAAACTCGACAATAGTGTAGATGTCGTTGTTGAACTCGATGCAAAGACCGTTCTTGATGTCTGTTGTAGTTGCCATAAATATTAAATTAGGTTTTTACTGTTCTTTCTTATTACTGTTTTTAGCCTCGGCGAGCAGCTGAGTAAGACGACGAAGGTCGTTTTTCAGCTCTTCGTTCTCCTCCTCACAAGCACTGCGGCGGGTACGTTCCATCAGCAGGCGCATAAAGATAGCCAGCACCAGCACCACCAGTGTCAGCGCCATGCCATTGGGGCGCAACGCAAAATATATTACCGTAGCACCGATGATGAGAATATACGATGCCCATTCAAATATTTTAAGTTTTGTTTGATTGCTCATAAGTTCCTTGTCAAAGTGTGATAGATGCGACAATAGCGACTAAAAATTTGTGCAAAAGTACAAAAATTTGTTGTTACGGATATTTTTTTGTTTCTTTGTAAATCATTAAATTGCATTCCAGCCCACCACGGAGCGATGCAACTTTTTGTACTACAAAGTGATATATTTCTTAACGCGCGATATGAAAAAAACAATAAAACTATTTACCACACTCTTGTTGCTTGCCGGCATCTGTGCCATTTGCGGCATCAATTCATCATGCCGTTCACAAGATGTGCCTATGTACAAGTCGACACATAGCGACTCCAAAGTCATCAACCAGAAATACAAGGTCAAAGGCACCAACCGCAGCAATAGTTCTACCTACCGTAGCTCGTTTTAGCATCCAATTGTCATGCTTCTCCTCTCTTATTTTAGCCGCCATGGATATATGAGCGGACGATATGTTGTTGCTATATTTTGCCTGATACTTATCGCCGTGCCATCGATGGCGCAACGATATACCATTACAGGCAGTCTCTCCAAGCCTATCAACGCCAGCGTATACCTCACCGTCTTTGACGGCGACACCACCTACCACAACCAACGCTTCCGCACCTGGGACAAATTCCGTTTCACCGGGTCGGTAAAAGAGCCTGTCCTTGCGGCCATCAGCAGCAAGAACCTGCCTCAACCTATATATTTCTTTATCGAGAACTCCAACATCACCATACACATAGATGTCGACAATCCCAATGCGTCGAGTATTGTGGGGTCGCGTATCAACAGTCAATATCGCTACGCCATGGAACCATGCACAGGCGAAAACACAGAGGCTTGCATGGTAGACTTTGTACAATCCAATCCAACCTCTATCTTCTCCACCTTTCTGCTCTCCGAGCGTCTCGGCACCCTACCCTACTCCGAACAGATTGAGCTATTCAATTCACTACAGGGCCCTGCCAAGACAGCATACCACTATCACACACTTGCCAAAAGGCTAAACAAGATAAAGACAGTAGACGAGGGCTCCGCCATGCCCAATATAGCATACGTCGATACAAGCGGCACTATGCTCCATTTCGACTCTGTAAAATCCACCAACACCTACAACATTGTTTTGTATGCAACAACATGGTGCGAGTCGTGCCAAAAAGCAATTAGCCAACTTAAAAACGGCACACTGCATGCTGCATCACAAATAATATATATAGACAAGCAACCCGAACAATGGGACGCGCCTTGCGTTCAGTCGCTATCTGTCGACCATATACCATATATAATACTTACTGACAAAAAAGGCATTATAGTAGCACGCGACCTGCGTATATGGGAAATACATCGTTATCTAAAATAATACATACCGTGCTTTATCCACTCAAATTTCTGCCACTCTTCAAAAACAAAGTATGGGGAGGCAACAAGATAAAAACATTTGGTTTCGACTACACTCCACTGCCCAACTGCGGCGAGCTATGGGCATTATCTGCCGTCAACAACAATGAGTCGATCGTGGCCGACGGTGCTTTGGCAGACAACACCCTCAACGACCTCCTTGAAATATTTATGGGCGAGCTGATAGGCGAGCGCAACTACGAACGTTTCGGCAACGAATTTCCACTGCTCATAAAGCTCATCGACGCCAACGACAAGCTGTCGATACAAGTACACCCCGACGACAACCTCGCCCGCGAACGCGGCATGGACAACGGCAAGACCGAGATGTGGTATATCATCGACGCCGACAAAGACTCCACCATTGTAGACGGTTTCAACCAGCCTATCACACCCGAACAATACCGTGAACTACTTGCCCAACAACGCCTCGAAGAGGTTTTGCACGTCGACATACCACAGCCTGGCGACGTATTCTTTATACCTGGCGGCAGAGTACACGCCATAGGCAAAGGCGTACTACTCGCCGAGATACAGCAGTCGTCAGACTGCACCTACCGCATCTACGACTACAACCGTCCAGACACCAACGGCAAACTACGTCAGCTACATACCGAAGAGGCCTTAGACGCCATTGAGTTTGAACCTATAGCCGACGGACGCACACACTACACCTACAAGCCCAACACCACATCAACCATCATCGACAACCAATATTTCACCACCAACCTCATATCCGTCGACAAACCTATACGCAAAGACTACACCTCACTCGACTCCTTTGTGATATACCTCTGCGTAGAAGGCATAGCAGCCATAAAAGCTATGGATACCATAACACCACTACACGTTGGAGAATGTGTGTTACTCCCCGCCATCGCCACCATAGCGGAGATATTCGCCGAAGGCAAAGCCAAACTGCTCGAAATATACATCGATCCCGAAAAGGCACCCGTCGACGAATGCTATCATCAATACGACTCTGACTGGTTAGCCCAATTCATCAACGGACAAGGTTACAACGATGAATACGATGATGACGACGAATGCGACTGCGGCTGCCACCACCATCACAACGATGAC
>JAZRVD010000034.1:0-1274 GCA_045598945.1 Bacteroidales bacterium
AGAATAAAAAAAATATTTTTTTTCACAAAGATAAGACACTGGAGTATCTATCACAAACAAGAAAAAGTGTCTATACATTTTTTGTCCCTACAGGGCGTATTTTTACCACACAAACATACCCAGGGTGCTACTCTGGACTAAAATTTTGTTGCCCTTGCAGGACATAACTTCATATAATTTAATATCAAACTATATACCATATAATTCAAAATAACGTGCATCTTTGAGGATAATCATAAAAAAATGATGTACTTTTGCATTTTTATTATCATCAACAATGACAAATATCATCATAGCCTATTTGGCACTTATCAATATAGCCACATTTATAGCATACGGCATAGACAAACGACGTGCAAAAAAGAAACAATGGCGCATAAGCGAAAGCTGCCTGATAATGCTTGCCATTGTTGGAGGCGCCGTTGGTGCATGGCTTGGCATGACAACATGGCGCCACAAGACACAGCACAAGAAGTTCAGATATGGCATACCAGCAATATTTGTATTGCAGGCAATACTGGCGATATGGATTATAATACACTAATATAATATGAAAAACTTTGCAGCAATAGACTTTGAGACAGCCAACAGCTGCCGTTCGAGCGTATGTTCGGTAGGCGTTGTAATTGTACGAAATGGTAGAATAGCAGACACCTTTTACTCGCTCATCCACCCCACCCCAAACTACTACAACGAGAAAAACACCGAAGTGAACGGACTAACGGAAGAGGACACTAAAAAAGCACCCACGTTTCCCGAAGTATGGAAAAAGATTGAACAACACATAAGCGGGTTGCCATTAGTGGCACACAACAAAGCTTTTGACGAGGCATGCCTTAAAGCAGTCTTTGAGAAATACGACATGCCCTACCCCAACTATCAATTTCACTGCACACTAATCAAGGCGAGAGAAGTATGGCCTGGCATGAAAAACTGTCTTGACGAAGCAGCCAGACGATGCGGCTACAATCTCGACAATCACCACCACGCCCTTGCCGATGCCGAAGCATGTGCAGCCATAGCGCTGAAGATATTATGACCAACTACCTTGACACAAAACACATTGAAGCATCGAGCAACGAGGTAGAATACCATCCGCTAAAGCCGTTCATTCCATCGGGGTGCAAAGTATTGTTTTTAGGCAGTTTTCCACCACAGCAAAAACGCTGGTGCATGCCGTTCTACTATCCCAATTTCACCAACGACCACTGGAGAATTGAAGGTCTGATATTCTACAACGACAAGAACCATTTTGTTGACGAGAAGAATAGATG
>JAZRVD010000035.1:0-1184 GCA_045598945.1 Bacteroidales bacterium
ACTTGGCGACAACATCTTCTACGGTGCAGGCTTCAGCCAACAGCTACATCAGGCTGTTGCTAATGCCGAACAGCACAACCAGGCTACAGTCTTCGGCTACTGGGTCAGCGACCCTGAACGATACGGCGTTGCCGAATTTGACAAGGAGGGACACTGTCTGTCGATAGAGGAAAAGCCACAAAAGCCAAAGAGCAACTATGCCGTTGTAGGCCTTTACTTCTACCCCAACAAAGTTGTTGAGGTAGCAAAAAGCATCAAGCCGTCGGCACGCGGCGAGTTGGAGATAACCACCGTCAACCAAGTATTCCTACAAGACCACCAACTACTCGTTCAGCTATTAGGACGCGGCTTTGCCTGGTTAGACACTGGCACACACGACTCCCTTGCCGAAGCCTCTACATTTGTAGAAGTTATAGAGAAACGTCAAGGGCTAAAGATAGCCTGCCTCGAAGCCATTGCCTACAACCAAGGCTGGATAAACGAAGAAAAGCTGAGAAAAGTAGCACAGCCAATGATCAAAAACCAATACGGCCAATACCTTATGGCTCTCATAGACTCTAAAAAGGAATAACATCACGCCATTCAAGCTTACAAAAACAAAGGAGGTACAACTATGCACACATTTCGTCTTGCATTATGGATTACAATAACAGCGACAATGCTTTTCAGCTGTTCCAAGGTCAATATCGAGCAGCTTCGCACAGAGCAGATGGTAAACCCCATGGGTATACAATGCGCCGAGCCACGGCTCAGCTGGATAATAACATCGGAAAAAGAAGATGTCATGCAAACCTCCTATCACATCCTGATGGCATCATCGCCCGACTTGCTCAAGGAAGGCAAGACGGATATATGGGACTCGAAAGAGGTGGCCAGCGACCAATCGGTACTTGTAGCCTACAATGGTCCTAAACTCTCTTCATCTCAACAGGTGTTCTGGAGTGTCAAGGTCAACACCACGCAGGGCAAAAGCAAATGGAGCGAGCCAGCACAATTCACCATGGGACTGCTCGACAGCAGCGACTGGGCTGGCGAATGGATAGGTCTCGACACCGCCATGAACGGAGACATTTACAACGACACCGTAATGCTGCTCAACGCTCGCTATCTCCGCCACGAATTTGACGCCCAGCCCAACATACAACGTGCCATAGTGCATATATGCGGACTCGGACTCTACCAGC
>JAZRVD010000036.1:0-10250 GCA_045598945.1 Bacteroidales bacterium
ATGTCAGCAGCACGCTGCTGATAGCAATAGGCGTAGCGCTCAAGCCCTCCAAGGATGGGCAGTCGGCGTAATCCACCACCACGTTGTCTATCGCGGCGTACTCCGTTGTGGTAGTACCATTGGCTTGCAGGCGGAAGGCGATGCGTGCCGTGGCTGGGTAGTTGATGTCCTTGCGGTTGAAATAGCAGGTCTGGCGTACCGCACCTGGTGCGGTAGAGGTTTCGGTAATGCCCGGCATCGTCATCAGCGGCACGAAGGTCTCTATGTTGCCCAGGTCGGAGATGTAGCCCACCTCCAGCAACGGCATATTCTTATTGGTCGAGTATATCTTGTTGCTGAGACGATAGTAGTAGCGGTAGTCGAAGGTAACCTTGAGGCGTCCGATGCTATCTGACAATTCGGGCAGCACGGCCACCACGTCGTTGGCTTGGTGTGTCGCGGTAGCCACGCTGCTCATCAGCAGGTAGTTGCCCGTCAGTTTGATGGCGGCGTCGGTGCTGGATGTGAGCATAGCCTTGCTCACGGGGCTGTTCAAGCCGCCAAGCTGTTTCCAGCATTCGCCAATGTTGTTGTTCGGCCAGTTGGTCGGGGCGGCAAGGGCTGTAACCACGTCGCTGCCGGCGTCATAGCTCTGGAAGTCCTCGGTATAAGGTATCGTATAGATGGGGCAGTCGGTGATGAAGTCGGCGCTGACGCTGGCGGAGTTGCCCACCACCACGCCGCAATTTCTATACACCAGCACGGTGTAGCTCTGACCAGGGGTGAGACCGGTGATGACGGTGTCGTAGCGGCCGTGTACGTCGATGGTCTGGCCGTAGCCGGGCGTGAAGCCAGCGGTACCATACTCCAGCACCCAGTCGTGATAGAAGCCAGTGTCGTTGACTGGCACGTTCCAGCGCACCTTGGCCGTGGTGCGGGTGATGTCGCTCAGCGTTACCGAGGTAGCCACCGGGCAGGTAGCCTGTGGCGTGGCTGGGTAGCAGATAGTTAGGTTATCTATACCTCCCGGAGGATTGCTACCGCCACTACCATCGGTGCGCCATGTGGCAGCCCAACGGTATGTGGACGATGTCGGCACAGTAAACGTACCTCCAAGAGCAGCCCAACTATTAGCACCTTGCCGACGGTTTATCAGCATGGTACCATTACTTGGAGTAGAACCAGTATATGGATCATTGTTCCAAGTGTCGGTACGAGCCATGTACAGATATACGTAGTCATAATTGTTTTCTCCTTGCGTACGAATCTCGCATCGCCACTTATACGTCTTGCCTGTTTCCAATGGGATAGGTAGGTTACGCATTGCATAAGATGTACCAGCTGAATTATTGGTGTATTGCCAAGCAGAACCATTATTCGACACATACAAACCATGCGTGCCGCCATTGTTGGCACCAGTGCCTATCATCCACTTGTTGGCGTTGCTTGCCGAGAAGTACCATGCACTCACATCAGCCTCGAAATCTTCAGTCCAACACACATCTTCTACATATAAGCGTGATACAGCACTCCACGGGCTGGTGTCGCCCGGAGCATACACAGCCTTTACGGCATAGTTGTATAGACGGTTGGGGGCTACGTTGTAGAACACTCTGCGTTGCAAGAGTTCCTCCACGGTGTCGTACATCGTGGCATCGCTCATGTCTGCCAGACGGTCAACACCCGTAATCTCGTATCCGATAATCCACTTCTGAGCCGTGCGTCCCGGCACATAGTAGTCGAGCTGCGAGTTGTAGAGGCTTGTGTTCTCGTCCTTGCGGTAGGCGGTGCGCAGCACCGGCACCTCGGGACGATGAGTGATGTTGATATTGTCGATATAGACCACGTTGTCGGTGTTGCTCACACCGCCTGGGTTCATACGGAAAGCGATGTAGTATATCTCGTTGCTGTCGAGGTTGGCGTTGTCGGCAAAGTCGTAGTACTTGTTGGTCCAAGTGGTGGTCTTGGCATACGACTGCAATGGTATGAAGCTGGCGGTGTCGCCCTGGTTGGTACAGACACCCAGTTCCAGGGTACCATAGCTGGCGTTCTGGTTGCGATAGTCGAAGGTGATGTCTAATGCCGAGGGGTGTACCTCCAAGAGCGGCAACACCACCACGGCAGGAGCACGGTCGTTGAACGAACGCAATGCCAAAACATTCGGCGTCGATTTGGGAGAAACTGTGGTGATAAATATCTGCGGATAGGTGGCGTCGGTATTACCAGCCTCGGTGCTAATCTGCGGATAGCCCCAGCAGTCGGGCATATATGCCGCATTGAAGATACCCGACGGGTAGGCGGCGTTCGACACGTTGGTGCGGAAGCCGTCGAAATTCTGCGAGTACGGCACGGTGGTGGGGTCGCAGGTGGTAGTGAACTGGCCCATGGCGCTCCATTCGCTCCAGCTGCCGTCGTCGCACTGGCTGCGCAGGTAGTAGTAGTAGGTGCTGCTGCGCGTCAAGCCGTGCAGGTTGATAAAGGTCTTATTGGTGGTAGCCTGCGTGCCGTTGCCAGGCGTAAAGGTACGGGTCTTGCTATAGCTTATCTCATAGCCTATGCTGTTGCGGTCGGGCTGGCTCCAATAAACGTGGGCGGTGTCGCTCACAATGTTCTTCACCGCACCCTTAGGAGCACGGCATTCGGGACGGACAGCCAACTTGAGGTCGTCAACAAGCAATGCCGCTGTGTTCTGTGCGTCATCGTAGCTAAAGCGCAGGGCTATGTACTTGCCCCAAGTGCTATCCACGTCGTAGTCGGAGAAGTCGAAGCGATCCAACAGCGAGTAGGTGGTGGTATTGGTCAGCGTAGTTACGGTCTTGAACGACGATGGGTCGAAAGGCGACGACATGATGCCAAGTTCGGCAGTGCCGTAGCGCTGGTCGAAGAAGCGATAGTTGAAGCTCACGCGCATGTCGGCGGCATACATGCCGCTGTATGGCATCACGGCGTAGGCGTCGTGGCCGCCGCGTGTCTTGACGACGAAGGCGCCGTTGCCTCCGTTCACCAAGTCAGGCACTGTGGTAACCCAGCTCTGGGTGTGGCCGTCGGCACCGTAGTAGGCGGAGCGCTTGGGCAAGAACCAGCAGCCGAGTGGCTTGGTGGTAGCGCCGGCATAGATAGCGGCGTCGCCGCACACATTGTTGCCGTAGTTGCTACCGAGATTGTCGAAGTTCTGGTTATATGGCAGTGCCACGGGGTCGCAGGCGGTACGCACCTGCAGCTTGGCAGCGGGGCTGCTGCCCTGCACGCCGTGGCTTGTCAGATAGAAGTCGTATTCGCTGTTGGCGTCGAGGCCGATGGCGACGTAGTGCAGGTCGGTCAGTGCGATTGGCGTACCGGTAGCGGGATCGAAGCCCTTGAGTCCATATACCAGCGTGTAGCCGTTGGCACCAGTGGCGGCATTCCACGCTATGGTGGCGCTGCTATTGTCTACCTTGGTAACACGCATGTTGGTGGCACGTTTCACCTCGCCCATGCGGCCTACCTCTATATCGTCGATCATCACGGGATAGTTGTAACCATAGATAGCCGTAGCACCCGAGCCGCTATTGGCTATAGGCGTGTAGCGGAAGGCGATGCGAGCCTCGTTGGGGAAGTTGTCCAAACCTTGCATAGCACGCATACGCGCTGCCTCGCGGTAGTCGTAGCTAAACTCTTCGTAGTCGAAGCAGGGTGGCACCACCGTCAATGGGTAGAAGGTGTTGCCAAGGTCTATGTAGCCGAGCTCCAACGTGCCAGCGCTCCACTCGTTGTAATTGCGATGCTTGAAGTCTATGTAGAGATTCTCCAACGTGGTGTCGATACGTGGCAGCGCCACCACGGCGGGCGAGCCACTCTGGGTGCGCATCACCAGTGCCTTGCCACCGTTAGGCGACACACCATTGCCGCCAGCCACATACGGGTCGCCGCTGTTGCTGCTGTCGGTAACTATGTAGTACTGCGGGTACTCGTCGATGCGGCGCGTCATGCCACTCACATACCAACAGTCAGGCAGGTGGTGGGTATTGGCGGTATATTGTGCCGGAGGCGTCAGTGCATCGAGTGCGTAGCGACCACTCTCGGTGTATATCTCAAAGTTCTCCTTGTAGGGCAGCGTAGCACGTGAGCAGCCCACAGTGGTAGTCAATATAGCGGGATAGCTCCAGTTGGTGTCGTTGCCAGTGTCGCCGCCGCAGAAGGCATAGACGAAGAAGTCGTACTCGCGTTCGTTGACAAGACCTCTTATACTTGCAGGAGGAGCGGAGACCACCATGGTGTGGTCGTCGATGCGCTGGTCGTAGCTGCCCACAGTGCCACGGTAAGGCTCTGGAGTATCTTCGTCGCTGTGCAGACGGTACTGCACCACATAATGGTGCACGCCGGCGGCACCCTCCCAGTTGAGGGTTACGCTCTGGCCGTCGGTACCTACGGCACTGAGGTAGTGTGGCGTGGGGCAAGGCATCACAGGCGTTACGCACACCTCATCGATGGAGGCGTAACGGTCGGTCTTGCTCACCGACTGCCAGCGGAAGGCTATCACCTTGCGCTGCGTAGGCATGTCATTCTCCAAGCCGTCGAGGCTGAAGTCATGCTCGTAGTAGGTCATGCCAGAAGTATATGGCAGCTCTTCGAGTTTAACGAAGGTGGTCTGGTCGTTGGCATCCAGCAGGTAGCCAAGCTCCAGCTTCTTGCTGCCGTCGCATCTGTAGTAGAAGCTCATCGAGAGCTGGTTCAGCTGGGTGTAGAACTGCGGCATCACCGCATAGCCATAGTTGGTAGAGGTGGTGCTACCCGTGTTCATGCGCATCTGCAGCGCCATGCCGCTATACACATAGTTGGGGTCGGCGGTGATATAATGCTTGGGGTAGACGTTGTATGCCCAAGTTACAGGCACCGTCGGGTTGGCGTTGCTGCTGTGGCTGAACTGCCAACAGGTAGGTTTGTAGTAGTTGGTATATGGCGAGGCATTGTAATTAGTAGGCTCGGTGCCGGAGGTGCGGCTGTACATCACATCGTCGCCGCGCACCTCAAAGTTGTCGAAGGTCTCGCACCATGGCACATACTGCGGGCGGCATGGGGCGGTAAAGGTGTGGCGCGTGCGCTCGCTGCTGTCGCTGCCTGGCGTGCAGACACTGCGCACATAGAGGTCATACACAATGCCTGGATCAAGGTCCTTGATTATCACCTTGCCGCGGACGGCTGTCTCAAGGGTGGCGGCATCCACATACATGCGTATGCCAGTACCCTCGGCAAAGCCCTCGTGACCGTATTCCACACTGTAGCCGCGTGCACTGGCGGGACCGTCCCACGTTACCGTCAGCTCGCCGCTGCTCATGGCGCTGTGCTCGTCGATGGCTATATGGGCAGGCTGTATGCAGTTGGGCACCGGCACAACCTCTACGCCGTCGATATACAACACGTTGTAGTTCTTGTTGGCGTTGTTGGTCCAATAGCGTATGGCAATGTATAGCGGTGTGTTGGCATTCACCGTGTTGTGGTAGTCCATAGCCTCGTAGTAGAAGATGGCGCTATCGCGGGTGTATTCGTTGGTAGCAGGCATCTCCTTCACAGGCACAAAGGTGGTCATGTCGGTTTTGTCGGAGAGGAAGCCCACCTCCATGGTGCCCACGTTGCCAGCATTGTAGAAGCGGTAGCTCAGCTTCAGCATCAGGTTCTCGATACTCGAAGCGAAGAGTGGCAGCACAGCGTAGTTGTCGGTGTTGCGGGCAGTCATCATCATGGCGTTGCCAGTACCATGCAACACATAATCTGGCACATTGGTGGTAATCACGTCGGCAGTACCCGTGGTAACACGGTAGTCGGAGGTACGTTTGGGGAACGTCCAGCACTGGGCATCGTGATCTTTCCAATAGGCGGTATATGGCGTAGTAGTGATATAGTTGTAGTTGTTGATATGGTAGCCTTCCCAGTAGCTGCCAGCAACGACGAACGAGGTCAGATTGTCGAAATCCTCATAGTAAGGAGCAGGCTGACGATCTACGCATGGGGTGCGATAGGTAGCATACTGGTAATCGCCGAAAGCGTTGCTCAGTGCGCAGAAGCTGCGCACATAGAAGTCGTACTGCTGGTTGCCGTCGAGAGTCAGCGTGGTGCGGTTCAGGTTGATGTCGCGCACCACGGTTCCAGTGCCACGGCGGAAGCCGCGTATGCCGTACTCAATCTCGTAGGCGGAGGCGCGTGTTATCTCGTCCCAACTGACGGTGGTCAGCGTGTGTACACCATCGGCATCAAGCGTGCTGCTGAAGGTGATGTTCACCACAACGGGACAGGCGGGCATCTTGCGCACCTCTATGTCGTCAATCAGGCAGCCCCAGAAGAGGTTGGCTGTAACGTTCGGACGACGGTAACGGAAGGCTATCACCGATCCGTAGGGGAACGACGTACCCTGTGCGGCAATGTACGAGCCAAGGTCAAACCAATCTTCGTTGACCCAAGCTCCAGTATTCACATAACTCTTTATATCATGGAAAGTGGCAGGGTCGTTGGGGTCGGTCATGTAGCCCAACACAATGGCACTACCGTTGTTATTGTTGTTGTTGCTGTTCCACACCTCGCGATGGCTGAACTTGATCATCAGGCTGTCGATAGGTGTCTCAGCCACTGCGTTGCTGCTCTTAAGGTGCGGCAGGGCGGCATATACGTATGGCACGTTGGCAATGGCGGCTGCATAGCTGTATAGCATCAATGCCTTGCCCTCAGAGCCGTTGTAGGCGTTGCCTCTACCGCTGATAGTACCAGCCACTGTGTAAGCCTGTGGATAGACATCGCGGTTGTTGCCACGATCGGCAAAGGTCCAGCAGGACGGCAGGTAGGCGTTGGTGTAGTCGGCTGGAGCGAAGTTGCTGCTCTGGCTGCCTGAGGCATTGCCGGCGTAGTTGTTGAACTTATAGTAGAGGTTGATGTTGTCGCCAAACTCGTTGAAATCCTCGACGTATGGCAGCAGCACGCTGCCGCACACCGTCTGCTGGGTCAGCTGCACCTCGGGGCTGTAGCCGTCCTCGGCACCGCAGTAGGTGCTAACGCGGAAGTCGTAGGTGGTGCCTGATGTCAGGCCGCTGATGTTGGCAAAGAGGTCGTCGGGGTTGTCGATATTGATGACGGTGCCAGTGCCGGAGGCAAAGCCCGCCACGCCATATTCCACCTTGTAACCCTCGGCACCCACGCTGGGATCCCAGGTCAGACGTGCCGAATTGGTAGTAACGTTGCTGATTTCGAGGTTCTCCACCTGCATGCAGGCAGGGGCGAGATCCACCACCACGTCGTCTATCACAGTACCACCATTGCCAGCGTCGCGGTAGGAGACGCGGAAGGCTATGCGCGCGCCGTCGGGCACGGTGACACCATCGTGGCGGAAATCATAGTATTTGTCGCGCTTGGTAGTAGAGCGGTCGCAGACCATCAGCGGCACGAACTCACCCGCGCCGTCGTCGCCCGTGGTGATGAGGTAGCCCAACTCCAAGCCGCCCACGGTGGCGCTGTGGTCGCGCATGCCCCAGGAGATTTGCAGGTTGTCTATCGACTCTTCAAACTCAGGCAGTGCGGCATAGATAATATTGCGTGGCGAGGCACTGGCGTTGGTATAAAGCACAAGGCCCTTGCCCTCGTTCACCCATTCGGGATGGGCGGAGAGATAAGCCCATGGTGCATAGCTCTGGTCGGTGCTGGTATTGACCGTGCGGTTAATGCCAGGGAATATCCAGCAGGTAGGCAGGTTATGTGCCGTACCATAGATGGAAGGCTTGGTCCATGGCGTAGAGGTCTCGGGGGTGAAGTAACCCGCGGTATTGCCGTAGCCGTCGAAGTCCTCTATATATGGCAACTCAGCCACCTTCTTGCACGAGGTGTGGAAGTTGATGGAGACCAAATCGCTCATGCCGTCGCGCGTGCAGTTGCAGTCGGTACGCACTATCACGGTGTAGTCACGGTCGGGGGTCAGACCATCGATATAAAGTTCCTGTACAGCCGCATCGTTATGCACATTGAACCGCCTGCCCGTACCCTCGGTAAAGCCAATCTGACCTATCTCTACAGTCCATGCGGTATCGCTCGGATAGTATGGCGAGGTCCATTTCACCTTCACCCACTCGTCACCCTTCTCTGCAATGGCGAGGTTGGTAACCTTCGGGCATATCTTCTTTAATATTAAATCATCAACAGCACCTGGGTAGTTGCTACCGCCACTACCATCCTGGCGCCAAAAGACGCGCCAGTAGTGGTTGCCCGTGGCTGTATAAGTGAATGTACCTGATTTTTGTGCGTATGAATTCGACATCTGCAAACGTCCCTGCAGGTCGGTACCATCGAGGTAAACCTGCGTCCAGTCGTAGTTGTTCTCACCATAGCTACGCCACCAGAAACTGTAGGAATATTGGCCAGCAGGCAGACCGTTCATATAGCGGTAGGCATTCGACTCGCGAGCACCACTGTTGCTATAACCATACGGCTTGGTAGAGGTATTTGTTGTAATATATACTGCATAACTGGCACTATGCGACGCACCGCTTGCGTCGCCTACGCACCACATTGCGTTGGCAGTACTATTGCTGTAAGTCCATGCCGCACGCTCAAACTCGTTCTCGAAGTCTATCACCAAGGGCAATGTAGTAGTGAACGACACCTGATTAGATGGCACGCTAAGCACATTGTTCTCTTCGTCACATAGTGCGGAAACCACCACATTATAACCCAAGAAGTTGGCCAGACCGGTGATTTCAGCCACCGAATCATATACCGTCATCGTCTTGGTAACGGTGCTGGCACCCCACGAGTTCCAATATTTCACCTGCCAGGCGGTCTCTTCGCCATACTGGCCACGGTTCCACCTCACTCGTGCGTTGTTGTTGCCAACAGTGTCTATCGTCAGGTTGGCAGGAGCCACACAGCAAACGGGCATAGTGAATGAGAAACCCGTCCAACGGCTCTTGCCGTCGAACTCGCCACAGTCGTTGGCAGCATAGAAGTAATACTCCGTGAGGTCGGTAGGCGACGGACTGCAATCCAAATCAGTAAGATGTACCGTGGTGTCGTTGACTCCATTGCCGTACTGTATGATGTCGTTGACCGATGGCAAGTTGTCCCAATCGCCCATCTCGTTGACCGAAGTCAAGGCATCGCGTTTGAAGAGTGCCCAGCTGTAGTTGTTGCCCAATTCGGGACGACTGTTCACCCAGCTAACGTTACCGCTGTGAATGCCGTCGTCCACGAAGGTAAAGCTCTCGGGGTAGCGGCACACGGCGTAGGTGCGGAACGAGGCACCTGTCCATGCACCATAGTTGTTGTGGTTCTCCGCCAAGCACTGCGCACGCACAAAGAGGTAGTACTTGGTGTCTGCCTTCAGAGTATCAACATTCACGTAGAGGCTGTCGCCACCCGTGCTGCTGAACCTACCAGCCCAAGCCAGGAAGCCTGCGGCGGTAGAAATGGTGTCGCGACTGATAATGACATCGTAGCCGCTCAGGTAGTAGTCCTCCGGATTTTCGATAGTCCAGCGGGCAGTACCCGTATGGGTGCCGTCGCCCGTCAGTGCCACGTCGAACGAGGCTATCTCGGGGCAGCCTATGGCTAATGTGGTAACTTTATTGGTTGTGGCATCGTACTGCCATTCGCTGACGCTGCCACCACAGTTGGCACGCACATAGATGTAGTAGGTGGTGCCGGGCGTCAGACCAGTGAGGCGGTATGGGTTGTCTGCACTGGTGCCTACCCCAGCGGTAGCATGATAGATGGTACCTGCATAGTTGGTGAGTTGCGTAACATTGAGCTCTGAGGTGCTGACAATAAAGTCGTGGTTCAAAAGAGCAACATCGGACTGCTCCCAATGGAACTTGAGGATACGGTGTCCTATGCTATCTACACCGAAGGTCTTAGGCTTGGCACAGCCCTCGTAGCGGACAGTTATAGTCCAATCGTAATAGACATTTTCATCTTGTGCAAAGAGACGATAGCGCTTGCTGCCTTCCAATGGATTGTCGGTAGCAAAGCTATTGTATGTACTACCCGAC
Organism: Bacteroidales bacterium; assembly: GCA_045598945.1. Taxonomy (GTDB): domain Bacteria; phylum Bacteroidota; class Bacteroidia; order Bacteroidales; family P3; genus Colimorpha. The sequence goes on from JAZRVD010000036.1 coordinate 9,981, forward strand.
ACCTGCAACGTGTTGCCTATCTTGGCCACAGCGCCCGTGCCGCCAAGGGTGAAGGTGGCAAGCATGTTGCTCATGTCGCTGCCGTATGGCATGGTAACAGTAACGGTGCGGTGCACAGGATCGACAGCGGAGGTTATCTGACCGTCAAGGGTGTAGGTAGCGAAGTATGCCACAGTGTCTAAGGTGGTGCCGATAGCCTGGTTGCTCTGGCGGCTGTAGTCGCCCTCGCCGCAGTCGGCCTGTATATAGAAACGGTAGGTCTGGTCTGGC
>JAZRVD010000037.1:0-2662 GCA_045598945.1 Bacteroidales bacterium
GCCTCAGCCATCGCCTGCCGAGCGTCCCGTAGAGCCACAGCAGCCGGCACAAACCAATAGTCGTGTTTCTACGTTTGGCGATCTGCCTCTGGCTGATATGTTGAAGCAGATAATAGAAGAGTATGTGCAGCGGTCGTTGGCGAATAGGCAGGCGACGTCGGAGGATAATGCGGCAAAGGGCAACGAGGCAAACGATGCTCAGGCTAATGACAATATCTCTCCGGCAGATGCCGATGCGAAGCCTTCTGGCAATGTATGTGTTGGTATGGACGAACAAGAGGTGGCGCGAAGGCAAGGTGTTTTGAGTCAGGAAGTTGATGCTACTAATGTGAAGAATGACTTTAATGTAGAAAAAGACGATGATGTCGTGCGTCAGGCGAGTGAGGCGGAAAGGCAGCACACTGACGCCACCAACACAGTAGAGGCTTCTAACTACAATAAGGCTGATGTACCGGAATGGGATGACAGGGAGGTGTATCTGTCTCCCGACGGTGAGGTGCATTATGTTGATGACGATGATAACGTTGTTGAGAACAGTGGCAATGACCCTTTCAGTCTGTGTGATGATAATATAGGATGGGATGATGACGGGCAGGCACATGATGTTGTTAATGAAAGTGTTGTTGATGAGGCTTTCCGCAATATCGATCCCGATAGAAGGAAACGCATTGTTAAGATGGTGGTCTTTTTCGACGACCATACTTTTGCTGAGTACAATCCAGAATAGCCTTTTCCTGTAATTTACATTTGTAAAACGGAATTATGTTTACATTTGTAAAATTTATTTGTAAGACAATAGATTATACATATAGAATTGTAAAATAATAGAATATGAAGATATTGATACTTGCAGGCAGTCCGCGAAAGGGTGGCAATACCGACATGCTTGTAGAGGCTTTTGAACGTGGGGCGAGAGAGCGTCATGAGGTGGAGACGGTGCATGTGTATGACTATAAGGTAGGTGCATGTATGGCGTGCGATGCTTGCGCTGTTGGTGGCAAGTGTTGCCAAAACGACGATATGGACAAGATATACAAGAAGTTGGCTGAGGCTGACATGCTTGTAGTGGCTTCACCAGTCTACTACTATGGCGTAAGTGCTCAGCTGAAGGCTGTTGTAGACCGTTTGCACAATCCTATCCGCAATACATTCAAGATAACCAAGATGGCGCTGTTGCTTGTTGGTGCAGCCACACTGCCCGACTTGTTCGACAGCATAGAGGCGCAGTATAGGCTTGTGCTGCGATATTTCGATTTGGAAGACAAGGGGCGCGTGCTTGTGCGTGGTGCTCGCGAGAAAGGCACCGTGGCAGATACCGACGGTTTGGAGCGTGCCTACAGATTGGGCCGGGAGGTGTAGGATGTAAAAAAGAGGTATATAAGAGTCGCTTGTAGGGTGGCTCTTTTTTTGTATGCGTATCTTCTCATTGGATAGAAGATATAAGGATTTTTTATGTTGGCGGTTGTAGCGTCTGGCAGGGGCAGGAGGCTGATATTATATTGTAACGATATGTGGCAGAAGGTGTTGTGTGATGGCAGTTTATCACAGTATGCTGCTGTTTGTCCCTATTTGCAACGTTTTATCACATGAGAATCTATGCGATGAAAAAATGCGGTATTTTTGCAATGCCATTTGAGAAGTGATGGCACTATGCGAATAATGGTGCTATGGATATGAAATAAAAAATATTGTATGCAAGCTATCAAAGATAGGATAAAGGCGGCGCTGCTGGGTGTGATGTTTTTTGTGGTGTTTCAGCCCGTGCAGTTCCCTGCGGGGGGGATGAGGTATGTGGCCATAGTGCTGCTGACGCTGGTAAGTGTGCTGACGTGTGTAGCTGTGGAGTTGGTGGTTACATATATTTTGGGCATGCCCAACGACACTTCTAAAGGCTTTCACTATATAGCACGACGCAATATGCTGTTTATGCCGCTCAATATATGTTGCCAGACTTTTGCTATGGCGCTATTGTTCGACTGGGTGGCGCCAGAGACGAGCCACCTCTCTAAGGACTGTCTCTTGCGGATTTTGCTGTGTATGATGTGTGTTACGTTTATGCAGAGCCTGCTGTGGCGCAGCGTGTACCGCAGCCGCATACTTACGGCAGAGCTGTCGGAGGCGCAGCGTCTCAACGGTATCTTGCAGGAGAGGGAGCGTTGTACGCCTATGGCGACGACGGCGAAGCAGATGGTGCAGATATGTGGCACTACACGCGAGGAGATAAGACTCGATGTCAACGACTTGCTTTATGCTGAGTCTGACGGCAACTATGTGTGTGTCTATCATCTTGCTGATGGCGAGGTGCGTAGTGCCAATGTGCGTACCAGCATCAAGGCCATTGGCGACCAGCTGTCGGACTATGGCAACGTGGTGCGATGCCATAGGGCTTTTGTGGTGAACTTGCGCATGGTGCGCGACGTAGAGCGTCGCAGCAGCGGACTGATGTTGAATATGCGGCATGGTGGATTGAAGGTGCCGGTGTCGAAGAGCTATCAGCAGGAGATTAAATACAAGTTGCAAAATCCGGAATGAACGATGATGTCTTTCCCTAAAAAAAGTTGACTCACAAAATCAACAATTATGTGGAAGTACAATTGTGAGAAACGCAACAAGTATTACGATGAAGTAATCCGCCTTTATACCCAAGAAGGAATTGGTTGTA
>JAZRVD010000038.1:0-42993 GCA_045598945.1 Bacteroidales bacterium
TTTTCCTATCAGCCGAATATGCTGTCGACAATGTCGATGCCACAGCAGCTCTCGCTCGCACCTCCGAGTCGCAGCCTTTCTCCGACGGCTCTGCCTATCATCGTCCTACTCAGCAGAAGATGGACCTCATACGGCAATCGCTTATAGACAAGTATGGCTACGACCCCGGCGACTATCAGCAATACTCTTTCTCCACGCCCGACTACAAGCTCTTGGCGCGTTTGGATTGGAACATCAACGCCAACAATATCTTCAACCTTCGCTTTGTACATACCCATTCTCAGGAGTCTTATCTCCCCAGCCCTTCTTTCAACCCTATTCTTAACGGCGGCGTACTCTCGCAAGGCTCTTTCTATTCTGTTAATCGCAACTCGCAGGGACTTCTCTCTCCTTACGCCTTGCCGTTCAGCTCGTCGTGCTATGCCCAAGACTATAACTTCACCTCGCTATCTGCCGAGTTGAACAGTCAGCTCTTCGACGGTGGCGGCTCCAACATCCTCCGTGCCACATGGTCGTATCAGCATGAGCCGCGCTCCTACGACGATTCCGGCTTTCCCTCTGTAAGCATCTTGGAGCCTTATGATGATGCCAACGGCGTCAGGCAGATGGCGTTCTACACAGCTTTCGGCACCGAGCCTTTCTCTTTCCGTAATGTACGGAGAGGTCATTCGCTTACGCTTACCGATGAGCTCTCCTATCACATAGGCTGCCACAGCCTCATGGCGGGCGCTCAACTGCAGTATGTCAAGGCCTCCAATATCTTCTCGCAAGGTGGCGCAGGCTGGTATATCTACGATAGTTTCGACAACTTCCTTGCCGACATCACCGACGGCTCTGCTCTCCCGGTCGCTTTCATGATTACTCATGCCAATAGCAACAACCCTTCCGACGTATTGCCTCAGCAGCTCGCTATGTTCACTCCTGCCATATATCTGCAAGACGAGATGGCGCTATCTTCGTCGTTCAAGATCACCGCCGGATTGCGTGTGGAGATGTTCAACGATTTCCGCTTCAACGACAACAACAACAAGGACTTCGCCTCTGTGGCACAAAACAATCCTACCACCTCGTTCGTATCTCTCTCCACCGACAACCTCCCCAACAACTCCTTCAACATCTCGCCACGCGTGGGCTTCAACTGGGATATCTTCAACAACAGCACCCTTGTGCTGCGAGGCGGCACCGGCCTCTTCTCCTCGCGGATACCGTATGTCTGGATGGTCAGCTCTATCGGCTCCTCCAACTGTATCAGCTATCAGTATATAGCCAACGACAAGACGGGCAATCCACTGGTACATTTCGCCAATACGCGCGACGGTGTGCTGGCTAATCTCTATAGCGGTACAGCCTTCACTCAGCAGGACCTCCCGGCTCCTACCAATGCCACTATCATCGACCCCTCGTTGGTCATGCCGTCGAGCTGGAAGTCCTCGCTATCTTTCGACATCGCCTTGCCCCTTGGCATCAAAGCCACGGTCGAAGGCATCTACTCCTACAATTTCAACGAGGTTGAGGTCTCCATGCTTGGATATAATGACGATGGCACCTTAGCCTTGCCTGGCGAGCCAGCACCTCGCACTCTTTATGTCAGCGAAGGAGTCAAGAATTCCACAGGCGCCACTATGCAAGGCTACCTCTTGCACAACAACACCTCCTTGCATGGCAAATACTTCTCTCTCTCTGCTATGATGAGAAAAAAATTCAACTTCGGCTTGAATGTCATGGCGGCATACACATATAGCTACTCGCAGAACGTCAGCGACGCACTCTACGACCAGCTCTCTTCGGCAACGGCTAACTACACCGTCAACGACCTCAACGCCCCAGAGCTTGGCTACTCCTCTTTTGTGGCGCCTCATAGGGTGTTGGCATCGCTTTCGTATGCCATCAACGAGGGTGGCAAGACCTCTACGCGCATCTCCTTGATATACGAGGGTATGAACAGAGCCATCTACGGCGGCAACTATATCTCGCGTCATTCCTACCTCATCTCCTCTGTGAGTGGTATGGGTAGCCCGCAGCTGCTCTATATCCCTACCGACGACGACCTCAGCAACATGCAGTTCTCTTCATCGCAAAACAAGGAGCAGTACAGCCAATTCCTCTCTTCCGATAGCTACCTCTCTTCGCATCGTGGCGAATACTCACGGCGCAATGCAGCCATTGCACCGTGGCTCAACCATATAGACATCTCTGTATCACAAGAGTTCTATTTCACCATATCTGGCAGGAGGCATACCCTCGACATTGGTGTTGACGTCAAAAACCTCGCCAACCTCATCTCCTCCAAATGGGGTGTCTGCCAGCAGCTCTCCTCCGACGTGCTGCTGAAATACAAAGAAGGCGTCTATACCTTCACCGCTCCGCAGTGGACCAACTATCCCGACCCACGCTCCACCTGGCAAATCCTCGCACATATCCGCTACGCTTTCTAACTTGGGTTTGAAATAATATAAAAATATGTCAAAGAATAATCAGTCGTCAAGATTAACAACACAGCAGAAAAATCGTCAAGGTCAAATTGGCATTTTTTTTTCAACAAGCTCAAATTCACGATAAGAACGTTGGAGATGTATCTCGAAGGGTAAAAGATTATTTGTGCGAGAAGTATCCTCAATTGAATTTTGATTATTGGAAAAGCATAGAGAAATCTAAAATCAATGACGTACTTCATGAAATTGATCCATATTTAGGCCAGACTTTATTTGTCTCTAATGCCAGCATTATACCTGATGGTGGTATAATTGTTGTTAAAGATGATAATGAAAAGTGGAGGGTCGTCCTTGTCTCCGAAGCTAAATATCAGGGTAAAGACAAGGAAAACATAGAGAAAGGAAAAATGGTTGGTATAAGAAATGACCATGACCTGATGGCGGCCGGTAATGCTATTGAACGTTCACATAAAAATATCTCTGAAATAGCAAATTATATGCTTGCAGAGTCCTATTTCCCGTATGTCCTATTTCTTGAAGGTTCGAATTTTCTTACTCAAACTATACATGTAACCCGTCCAGATGGCAGGGTCGTAACTCTTGAATACAACTCTGGCATGCTTAATCGACTTGATAGGCTTACAGCTGCAAATTATGGTATGCCAATTAATACTAATTTATGTAAAAATAGATTTGTTAAGCTTAAAGATAAAATTGTTATGCTGCAAGCAGTCTCTATATATACGCAAGGTAACGGTGAATGTTGGGATAAAGGTGATATGTTTAAAATTATGGTGGATGTGGCAGAGACTTCTTTGCAAGTGTTAGGTAGTGATTTGTTTCATCAACTTACAAGTAATTAGCTATGGCAAGAAATGCGACAAACGATTTACTTCAAAAAGCCAAGAAGTCAAAATGCGACGAGTTTTATACTCAAATCTGTGATATAGAAAGGGAATTACAACATTATCCTTCTTGTTTTACAAACAAGGTTGTTTATTGTAATTGCGATGATGCTCGTGTAAGTAATTTTTATCGTTATTTTAAATGTAATTTTCATGCACTTGGTTTAAAAAAACTCATCGCTTCTTGTTACAAGGAACAATGCTTCAATCTTTTTGATTGTCATGTAAATGAGAATGCGTTCTATTGTGTTTATGATGGAATACAAGATACGGAAGAAATTCATTATTTTAAGGGTGATGGTGATTTTCGTAGTCGGGAGTGTGTCGACTTGTTACAACAATCTGATATTGTTGTTACAAATCCACCTTTTTCTTTGTTCCGTGAGTTTGTTTCGCTGATTGTTAAATATGAAAAGCATTTTCTGATCATAGGAAATGTTAATGCTATTACTTACAAGGAAATATTCGAACTCATTCGACAAGATAAGATTTGGCTTGGTGTGAATCTCGGAAGAGGTATATCTGGCTTTATTGTCCCTGACTATTATGATCTTTATGGATCTGAGATTAGTGTGAATGACGAAGGTCAAACAATTATTGCTACAAATAATTGCCTCTGGCTTACAAATCTTGCCCTTGCTCAAAGATACGAGGATATTAAGCTTACTAAAGTATATTCTGGCAATGAATCCTTATACCCTAAGTTTGACAATTGTGATGGCATAAATGTCAATAAAACGCAAGATATCCCAGCCGACTATAGTGGCTTGATGGGAGTTCCTATTACTTTTTTGCATAAGTATAACCCTGACCAATTTGAGATAGTTAGATTTCGAAAAGGTGATGACGGCAAGGATTTATGTATTAATGGTAAATGTCCTTATTTTAGAATTTTGGTCAAGAATAAGCGTTTGATCAATTCTTCTTGTAGTGTTGCTTGCCATGAACAGATGTTGGATAAATGTTGTTCTATCAGTACATAAACATGTCGAAGTAACAATGCTATCTCATGGGTATTTTTATTGTAAATTGAGAATTTTATAATGATATTATGTTATTATACAGCAATATAATATAAATTAGCCGTAGTTCTCTCTAAAAAAATATTTTGTATTTGTATATTTGCAAAATAGATTCGCCGAGAGCAACCTTGCACTATGCTGAGGCATTTAAGAGCATCGGATAGGGTATAGAATAAAAAAGAAAAGTGCTATGACATCAGAAACCAAAGATACATTGTTCGGTTTGCTTGATAAGTATAGAAAATTGGGAATATCGGAGCAAATAGATTTCAAAAAGTTCTATCTTTATTCCATTATTGCGCATTCAACAGCTATAGAGGGAAGCACCGTAACTGAGGTAGAGGCGCAGCTGCTCTTTGACGAAGGCATCACCAGTAGTAAACGCACTATGCTGGAGCAGATGATGAACCTCGACCTTAAATCCGCATACGAATATGGCATAGAATGGATACAGGAGCATAAGCCCATAACAGTGGATTGGCTTATCTCGCTGGCGGCAAAGGTGATGCGCCATACTGGTAGCGAATATAGTACAATGGCTGGTAATTTCTCAGCCGCACGAGGCGAGTTGCGTAAACTGAATGTGAGTGCTGGACTTGCCGGACCGTCATATATGTCGTATCTAAAAGTGCCGTCGCATCTCACCGCTTTCTGTGAGGAACTGAATAATCGACGCTTTTCTGTTGATAAATCCGACCCTTGTGCTATTTATGACCTTAGTTTTTGGGCACACTATGAATTGGTAACCATACATCCATGGGCAGATGGCAACGGTCGCACCAGCCGTCTGCTGATGAATTTGCTGCAAGTGGAATTCAACCTATTGCCTGTAAAAGTGCTTAAAGACGACAAGATGGCATACATTCAGTCATTGGTAGACGCTCGTGAAAATGATGATGTTGGCATATTTATCAATTGTATGATGCAGTTGCATTTCGAGCATCTGCGTAGTGATATTGAAAAATATCTCAGGTCTACAGGTGAGGCGACGGATAGCAACAGCAATGTAACTACCCAGAAAACTACCCAGAAAATAATAGATTTAATCAAAAACTACCCAGAAATTACTCAGAAAGAACTTGCCGAAAAGTGTGGTATAACATCTGATGGTATTAAATGGCAACTGAAAAAACTCAAAAAGCAAGGTATTGTCCGCCGCATCGGTCCTGACAAGGGTGGTTATTGGGAATCGCTTCAGTAAAAAAAACATTGCACCGGTCTACAACGTGCAGGGCATGCCAGTGGCTACGCAGCAGCGCTGCCACAACACGTTCACTTTCGCCGTCCCCATCCACCGGCATCTATTTCGTGCAGGTTGGCGACAGCAAGGTCCAACGCGTGGTCATGCTCCGTTAGTCATCTTCTTTAGAGTCAGCGAATTTACTTTACGATATCAAAAGGCTGCATCTTTTACGATGCAGCCTTTTGATATTATATTGAACTTGTAGCACAATCGTCGAATTAATTAGTTTGCTACCACTTAGACTTTCTTTGTGAAAATTTATTTAGGACACTATTGGTAAAAATGCATAAATGATGCGACTTTTTCTTTGGGATATAAAGTTAATTTATTAACTTTGCATCCAAATATTCGAATCGTATATTGATTGGTATTGCATTTTTCATCTAAAACATCTTTGAAAATTCAGTCTATGGCAAAAAAATATAATAAGAAAAAACTTACAAAAGTCGAAATCAAAGGATATAAGTCAATCGCTTTTGATCAACCTGTCACTTTGTCTCTTGGTGCAATCAATATCTTACTTGGTGCTAATGGTGCAGGCAAGAGTAATATTATCAGCTTTTTCAAGATGTTGAGTTATATGATGAGCAAGTCATTTGCTCGTTATGTAGAGATGGCGGGTACTTCTAATTCTTTATTGCACTATGGTGCTAAACAAACACCATTTCTTGAAGGTAATTTGACCTTTTCTGATGAGAAAAGTTCCATAGATACATATCAGTTTAGATTGACAAATGCCGCTCCAGATCGATTAATTATCACAGAGGAATCTGTACAATGGTATAGGAAGGGCGAGGACAAACCATACGATGTGGTCTTAGAACCTAATTTCAAGGAGTCTTCATTGGCTGATAGCTTGGATAAGGTGGCAAAATCTATCTATTGGATGCTGGCTTATTGTAAGGTTTATCAGTTTCATGACTCTTCTTCAGAAGGCCCTCTTCGTCAAGCTTGTCCTGTAGAGACATCAGACTATCTACAGGCTTTCGGGAATAATCTTCCGTCATTCTTGTATTTCATTCGAGAACACTATAAGGAGTCGTATAACCGTATTGTTAGTTATGTAAGAGACGTTGTTCCTCAGTTCCAAGATTTTTATCTCGAACCTGTAGGTAATATAATATCTCTCAGATGGATGGATATTTCTGCGACTGATTATGTGCTCAATGCACACCAATTCTCAGATGGCTCTATCCGGTTTATTGCACTTGCGACTTTACTATTGCAACCTAAAGAGACCATGCCAAATGTGATAATACTTGATGAGCCGGAATTGGGGTTGCATCCGTTTGCTATAACCCAATTGGCTCAAATGATTAAGGATGCGTCTATTCATTCCCAGATTATTATAGCATCCCAAAGTAAGGACTTGGTTGACCATTTTAACATAGATGATATTTCCGTGGTTGAGATGGATGAGCAAAATCTTTGTACAACGGTGAAAACATTAAATGAGGAAGAGTATAAGCTTTGGTTGGAGCATTATACTGTCAGTGAATTGTGGGACAAGAATATCATTGGAGGACGCCCTGTATGACTGCAAAGATAATTCATCTCCTTTGCGAGGGACAAACAGAACAGGGATTTGTAGAAAAAATTCTAAAGCCATACCTCATGATTAATGGTTGTGCGGCCGTCAAGAGTATTCTTGTAACAACCAACAAGAAAAAGAATGCATGCGGTGGACTCGTAACCTATGCCCATGCATACAATGATTTACAGATTATGTTAGGCTCCAACAGAGATGGTGAGTATGAAAAGCATATCTTCACTACTATGTTCGATTTGTATGCTTTGCCAAATGATTTCCCAGGATACGAGAATTCTCATTTAATTACTGAAAGATACGACAGAGTTGAGGCTTTTGAGAGCGCATTCGCAGATGCAATAGGTTCAGATAGGTTCATTCCATATATTCAACTTCACGAGTATGAGGCGCTGGTGTTCTGTGGCCTGGATTATTTGAAAGAGATGTATAAAGGCGTAGATAAGAATATTGAAGTATTGAAGGCTGATCTTGCAGAAGTCGGAAATCCGGAACTCGTGAATGACAATCCAAGAACTGCTCCGAGTAAGCGAATAATAAAAGCGATAGAAGGAGACAAGAAGACCCACTACTATTACGATAAGCCAAAGGCTGGTAAATTCGTTGCAGAAAAAGTGGGCGTTGACGAACTTCGTGCAAAGTGTCGCCACTTTAATGACTGGATTGAGAAACTGATCAATTGTTAAGGATGCATGCCTATTCAGAAGTCTTTGATGATGGAAGATATGAGTGTAACTCGTGCAGGTAGGCCACAGCAAGGCCCAACGCATGGTCATGCTCCGTTAGCATTGAGCTGTATATTATCCATGCTCTTTGAGCATTGTGCTATATTGTAAAAAGAGAGCCGCAAGGTAAATCGCGGCTCACTTTTTGCATCTCGTCAATGTCGTTGCCTAAAAAAGATGGCTTACAAAGTTTTTGTAAACACAAAGTACGACAGTAAAATACGAGACGGGTACTGCCATCGGCCTACATATTTTGCCCCTTTTATAAAAACAACACCGCCTTCCACATTGCGGGAGGCGGCGCCGTTTATCTTAGAAATGTTGTTTTCAAAGATTAGATGATGCCCTGAGCAACCATGGCGTTGGCAACGCGCATGAAACCAGCAACGTTGGCACCCTTTACATAGTTGATAGAACCATCAGCCTGCTTGCCATACTTCACGCAGAGGTCATAGATGTCGTTCATGATCTTGTGGAGTTTCTGGTCAACCTCTTCTGCAGTCCAGTTGATGTGACCGGCGTTCTGGCAGATTTCGAGACCAGAGGTGGCAACACCACCAGCGTTGACAGCCTTGCCAGGTCCGAAAGGTATACCGGCGGTCTGGACAGCCTTGATGGCGGCTGGCTGGCAACCCATGTTGGAGATCTCAGCAACATACTTCACGCCGTTGGCGATAAGCATCTTGGCATCTTCCTCGTTCATCTCGTTCTGGAATGCACTTGGGCAGGCGATGTCGCACTTTACGCTCCAAGCTTTCTTGCCAGCGGTGAATTTGGCTTTGCCTGGGAACTGCTGTGCCATTTCTTCTACCTTGTTGTGGTTGGAAGCACGCATGACGAGCATATAGTCGAACATCTCTTGGTTCATGCCGTCTTCGATTTCGCAGACGCCGTCAGGACCGGAGATGGCTACAACCTGTGCACCAAGCTCGGTGGCCTTCTGGGCAGCACCCCATGCCACGTTGCCGAAGCCGGAGAGAGCTATTCTCTTGCCCTTCATGGTGTCGCCTTGCTCTCTTACCATGCGGTCTACATAGTACATTGCACCGAAACCGGTAGCTTCTGGACGCATGAGGGAACCGCCCCAGCCATAGCTCTTGCCTGTCAAGGCACCTGTGCTGTGTTCGCGAGCGATTTTCTTGTAAGCACCATAGAGGTAGCCAATCTCGCGTCCGCCAACGCCTACGTCGCCAGCAGGGCTGTCTTGGTCGGCACCAATGTTGCGCCAGAGTTCATACATAAAAGCTTGGCAGAAACGCATGATTTCTGCATCGCTCTTTCCAACAGGGTCGAAGTCGGAACCACCCTTGCCACCGCCAAGAGGCAGGTTGGTAAGGCTGTTCTTGAAGATCTGCTCGAAACCGAGGAACTTCAACATGGACTCGTTGACGGCTTTGTGGAAACGGAGACCACCTTTGTATGCACCCAGTGCGGCGTTGAACTGTACACGGTAGCCAAGGTTGACTTGGGTCTTGCCCTCGTCGTCTACCCATACAACGCGGAACTTGAAGATGCGGTCGGGCTCTACAATGCGCTCAACGATCTTAGCAGCCTCAAATTCAGGATGCTTGTTGTACTCTTCTTCAACGGTTTCGAGAACCTCGCGTACTGCTTGTAAGTACTCGCTTTCGCCAGGGTGTTTGGCCTCAAGGTTGGCCATAACTTCATTTACGTTCATAATATGAATGTTTTATATTAAACAGTAGGTTTTTTTGGTCTTGCAAATGTACGACATTTATTTAGATAAAAAAATTATTTTTAACATTTTATCTTTTTATCTTTGCACAGCTGTTTATTTCTTATCGATACTCTTCCTGGGCGTAGCAGCTGTCAACGAAGTTTGCTATGCTGCGTTTTACTATTTTCGGACATTCTATGTGCGCCATGTGCCCTGCATTCTCTAATAGTACCATCTGGCTGTATTGGGGCAGCGATGCATCGCTCAAGGCCACCTCTAATGGTATCCTTCTATCTTGTTTGCCATAGATAAAAAGTACCGGATTGGGATAGGTGGTTAGCATGTTGATGGCGTTGTGTCGCCGTTTCATGCCTTGCTGCGCGGCGATGATGCTCTCTTTGCTTGTGTTCAGACATTCGTCTTTCAGATTGTTTATCTCAAAGATCAGTCGCTGTTCGTTGCTCTTGGCAAACAGGCTGGGAACAAAGTCCACTATATATGATGCTGCGTTTATATTCACCCTTTCGCATACCTGGTCGCGCATACGTATGTGCTCTGCATCGTCGGCCATCGCATGGGCGTGTATCAGCCCTATCCCTTTTGTGCTTAATCCGAATTGCCTGGCGTAGGCAAGTGTTACATAGCCTCCCATAGAGTGCCCTATTATTACGCTTGCACCTACGCCTATTGTGCTCAGTGTCTCGTGTACGCATGTCGCCATAAACTCCATGGTGTGGATGTCGCTAAATGTTTCGCTATACCCGTGCCCAGGCAGGTCGATGCTGATAACGCGGTAGTCGTGCATTAGCTGTAGCGTTAGCTCATCCCATACACTGCGGTTTTGCATAAAGCCGTGAAGCAGCACTATTGTCTTTAGATTGTTTCTGCCTTCGTCGCGATAATGGATTCTATGACCATTTACCATCGTTGTGTTGTGTATCTCTCCCATTGTTTCGTGCCTTTCTCGTTTATAGTTCTATATGTGCGTTTTATTTGCTAAATCTTATTTGCACCTCTGTAGCGGGTCGCACCCTATTGCCTCTGTAGTTTATATTGCCATAGCCAGAGACGCTTATTCTCGTCGGCTCTACGCCTTGACTTATCAGGTACCGTCGTATTGTCTGACCTCGTGCTATCGATAGTTCGTAACACGCTTGCGCTTTGGCGCCTGGGGTGTTGACGATGATGTCTATTGCTATCTCGCGGTTGTCGTATAGGTATTCGGACAGTATGTCAAGCTCTTTTTTCGACAGTGTGGTTATCTCTGGCTTGTCGGTAAGAAATGTTATTGACGTGAGGGGCAGTGTCCCTTTCTTTATGAGTTGCTCTGCGGTATATCCTTGCAATGTTACGTTGTGCGTCTTTTGCGGCTCTATGAGTACTACTGGCACATATAGCCCTGTGGCTTTGCCGTATAGCAGATAACGTTTGCCAAGGTATAGGTCTACGGTTATCTCTTTGTCGGCATCGGGATAGGTTATTTGTCTCGACAAGGCGTGGTGCGTCATGTCGGTGATGTTGATGCTGTTTAGTTGGCCACCGATATTGGTGGCGTGTATGTTTATTTTTCTTCGGTAGTCGGTGCCGTTGTGTATAGTGCCGCAGCTGTACAGTCCGTAGAGCGCGCCTTGTCGGCGACTGCATATATACAGGCGCTGCTCGTCATTGCTAAAGCTTATCGTCCCTTCGTCCAAGCAGCTGTTGGCTTCTCTGCCAAGATTTTTCGGCTTTGTCCATTGTGTCCAGTTGTCGGCATTGGTACGTGTTGATATTAGTATGTCGCCGTAACCAAGTCCGCTTCTGCCGTCGCTGATAAAATATAGTGTCTTCAAGTCGCGGCTTAGAATAGGGCTTTTCTCACAATATGTGGTGTTGATGTTGCTGCCAAGGTTGATGGGCTCTCCCCAGCCGTTCATGGTGTTGGGTATGAAGTATATGTCCGTTGCCTTGGCGGTGTCGCCGTGATAATAGGCCCCGGAAGCTTGCAGATTGTATCCGCCTGGTCTGTCGCTGACAAGAAGCATGCCTGTGCCATCGGGTATCATGTAGGCGTCGCCTTCGTAGTGGTCGGTGTTGACGGGGTAGGGCGGTATGTCTGTTATCCTCCAGCTGTCGCCCTCGCGCTGCGCTATCCATATATCGCCGTCTTTGCCTATAAGCATCTTGTCTCCTCTGTCGTATAGGCTGTATATCGACATGTTTTTGTTCTCTGCGTTGCTGAAGGTTATCGCTCCTCTGGCACGCCATCTGGGCTTTTTGCTGTTGTCAACTTCGGCAACCCATATCGAGCTGCCTTTGCTGTCGTAACGTGTGTAGTATATCTCTTGCCCGTCGTCTGTTGGACAGGCGTTCTGTATGCTGTATACCGGGCATACCTCTTGTTCGAGGCTTGTCTTAGCGTCTGGCACTGTCTGCAGTATGCTCTTTAGCTCTTCGTATTCTTTTTTGCATTCGGTGTCAAACGACAGGCACACCCATTCCATCTGGTCTACTGCTCCTTTCCAGTCTTTCTTGGCAACGTATGGCTGTATGAGGCGTTGCAAGGCGGCAAATACTATCCTTTTGCCGGTATGCTTGCGTATATACGAGATGTATTGTTCTCTTTTCGTCTCGTTGTACGGCTGCATCAGTTTCAAGGAGTCTATCGACTTTCCTTCTTTTATGTCTGCCTTCAATGCCATCTGGAATGGATAGTTGGGGTATTGCTTGGCAAACTCGGCTATTGGCTGTAGGTTGCCTTCGGCAGCATGCCAGTCGTAGTACAGCCTGAAGATGTCGTTGTAGTTCTCGTCGAGTGGAAATGTCGACAAGTATATCTTGGCGGCCTCTACGTCTTTGTCTTTCTTTATCTTTTCACATAGTGTCGTCAATGCTTCGTTGGCAAGGTCGTTGTCGTTGTTGTTGATGACGAATTGTGCGTAGGTGCTGGCGGTGCAAAGGGCTTCGTATTGCGTCTCAAGCAGCTCCTCCATGCGGTCTAACGCCGACAAGTACTCGTCGCTTGACGGATAGGTCTTCAAAAACGCTCTGTATCCCTCTACGGTGTGCTGTGTACATGCTACAGTGTAGGCTATCCGGCTTTTGCGTTGCATGGCCTCGTACTGTACTACTTCGCTTTCTGGGTATCTTTGGGCTATCTCGTTGATATCTTCTTCGTTTTCAAGAAGCTCAAAGCGACGACGCGACAGCCGTCGCAAGCTTTCTTCTGCACTGTCGGCTACGGTAGTCCCTCTGTATTGTCTCCAAAATTCGTAGTAGCCGTCCATGGTGTTTCGCTTCTTTACCTCGCTGAATGTCCGCTCCATACGCTGACGTCGCAACTCCTTGCCTATCTCTTCGTTGTTGTTGAACAATGACTCATAGCGACTTAACTCGACATCGGAGAGCGTTATGTTTTCTTTTTCTATCCTTTCTTGTGCCTGTTTGGTGATGTTGCTCTTAAGCTGTCTTATTGTGCTTAGCGTTATGTTTAGCTTTAACAGTCGACGCATCTCTTTGTAGGTGTCATCGCTGTTTACCAATGCCACATATCTCTCTTCGGCGTCGTTCACACGCTCCATGGCTATGGGCAGGTTGTATAGGGGGTTGAGGCTGTCGGAGTAGAACTTGGCAAGTAGTGCAAGAGTGGGTATGTCGTCGGGGTGCTTGGTGTAATATTTGTTCAGCTCGATATATCGCGTTTGATATTCCGAGTTGAGGCTATCTCTGTACTGCGCACTTTGGCAAAAGACTGTAGTGCAGGCAGACAGGATGACTATTAGTATGACGGCTCGCTTCAATCTCATTGCACTATTTTTACCGTTTTCCTTACTGCGTCAAACTCTTTCTCCATCTTGTCGTAGGTGTCTATCGTGGTCTCTAACCTGATCTCTATTGCATTGTTTTTGTCTTTGAAATATATCATCTGAAACTTGTAGTCGGTCTCGTCGGTTGTGCTGGTATATGCTCCCAGATAGCCTATGCCTCCTTCTGCCGGCAGTCCTTCGAAGTATTCGTTGATAGACTGGAATGGCTGCTGTAAGAAGCGTGCGTATGCGAGGTTGAGTATGTCGTCGGTATAATTCTTCTTTACATAGACTCTCATGAATGGAGGGGTCTTCTCGCCACTGGGGTCTACAAATTTCTCGCCAGTATAGCTGTAGAGATATACCGTTGTGGTCTTGTCTACGGTGATGGTCTTTAGAAATTTCCATCCTTGGTTGGGGAAATCAAAGGTTACGCGTGTGCCGGGCACCTTTATCTGACTCATCGCCGCCACGTTGGCAAGCATCAAGGCTATGATTAATATAATTCGTCGCATATTTTTTTGTTTTTTAATTGTTTAATATTTTTTCCATGTATTCAACAAGCTCTTGCGTAACCTGTTTGTTGGCATATCTTGTTGCTATTAGGTTGTAGGCTTCATGTCCTATCTTGCTGCAATATTCTGGGTCGTCTACGCATCTCTTTACTTGTTGTGCAAATTCTTTGGGCGTATTGGCTATCAGTATGTTCTTGCCATCGGTATATTCTATGCCTTGCGCTCCTAATGTTGTTGAGATAACTGTCTTGCCTGCCGACATTGCCTCTATTATCTTCACCCTTATCCCGCTACCGCTGCGCAAGGGCACTATGTTTATCTGCTTGCTGCCTATAAAATACATCGCATCGGGCACCTCGCCTACCATCGTTACTCCTTCTGCCTTGTAGTTCATCAGCCTGTCGGGAGTGTTGCGACCGGCTATATACATCTTTACTTGTGGCACCTCTTTGTGTATCTCTGGCCATATATCGCTCAACAGCCATTCTATGCTCTCTACGTTGGGCATCCAGTCCATCGACCCTATGTGGAACAGACTGTTGCTCTCCGCTTCTATGTTGTCTAACGGCTCTGGCTCTACGGCAAAAGGTATGGCGGTCAGTGTCTTTCGATATCCTGCCTCTTTGAAGAACGAGGCGTCTTTCTCTGTTATACAGGCTATGCCGTCGTAGTCGTTGGCATGCTCTCTCTCGTAGGCGGCAAGTGTTAGCGACAGATGCTTCAGATACCAGCGACGCATGGGGTCGCGGGTGCTTTGTGCCAGCTGCTTCCAGATGTCGTGCTCTACATTGTGCGCCCTTAGTATTATTTTCGCTTGGCTGTATTTGCGTATTGTCTCAACGTAGGGGGTAATAAAGATGCTCTCTACAAGCACTATGTCAAACTCTTCTTTTTTGAGTATCTCTATAAGATGGCTTTTGAAACCCGATGAGATGTAACGCTGCACATGGTACGACTCGCCACAGAACATTGCTACGCCTGCATTCAGTATATGCGGATTGAGATCTATATATTCTGCTTCAAATTGTGTCTTTTCTCTGTAGCTTTCGTCAATAGCATGCTCCTTGACGGGGTGCTTGTCGCTACATACGGCATAGACTTTTACTTTGCAACCGGCGCTCAGCAGTCCTTGCGTGATGCTGTTCATCGCCATGGTGCCACCGTCTACTGGAGGATATGGCGGCTTGTTGCATATCTGCAGTACCTTCATCTCTTGCGTGGATAGCTTATTCTTCGTTCTTCGGCAGCGCCTTAAAGCCCAGTCCCATGATCTCTTTGCTGTCGATGATGTTGATAAATGCCATTGGATCCAGTTGATGGATGTTGTTCTTCAATTTTACAAGGTCGGTGCGGTCTAATGTTACATATATCATCCTGCGCTCGGCACCTTGATATAGGCCTGTGCCGGCAAAGCATGTCCCTCCGCGATGCAAGTCGTTGATGATATAGTCGCGCACATCTTCTATCTGGTTGGTGATGATAAAGACTGTCTTATAGCTTGCCGTTCCTTCCACTATAAGGTCTATTATCTTGCTTTCTATATAGATGATGATAATGGAGTATATTGGCAGACGTATGTCGTGGAATGCTATGAGCGTGGTCAGTGTGATGCAGCTGTCTACTATCAGCACTAATGTGCCCAAGGAAATCTTTGTGTATTTGTGCAGTATCATCGATATGATGTCGCTGCCGCCTGATGTGGCGCCCGAACGGAAGATAAGACCTATGGCTGCTCCGTATATCAAGCCGGCCACCACGGTGTTGAGTATGTAGTCTGGCTCAAACCAGCCGTCCTCACCGGATATCTTTATCAGCCCTTCGGCGTAATTGGGAGTTATCGCTCCTTCGTGTATTACGGGGGCATAACCCCATGTCTGTTCAAGGATATATGTGAATAGGAAGATTAAAATGGTCGATACAACGGTCTTTACTCCAAATCGTGGCCCTAATATCAGCGTGCCTATTATCAACAACGGTATGTCCATACAGATGGCATAAAGACTGATTTTCCACGGCCACACGGTGTTCAATACGTTGCTCAGACCGTAGGTTCCTCCAGGTGCCATCAAATACGGGTTGACAAATAATACGTCGCCGATAGCAAATAAAGCACTGCCTAATATCAGCAATCCGTAGGCAAAGATTTCTTGTTTTACTTTCTGATTGTTCATACAGATGTTTATATTCTTTTATTTTACGCCATTATACTGTATACCACATAGATAACTCTCTGTCGTCGTTTCGGTACAAATAACAAAAATACGTTTTTTTTATTTTTTTTTCATATTCTTGTACAATAAATGTTTTTTCAATAGGTTATTTATACATCGTTTGCGACAGTAGCTCAGCTGGCAGAGCGGCGGCTTCCCAAGCCGCAGGTCGCGGGTTCGAACCCCGTCTGTCGCTCTTCCTGTTCATGATTTGGCAATGTATTTCGGTAGTAGTATCTAGTACATTGCTTTTTTTATCCCTTTCGTGTGGGCATCATGTCTTTTTTATGCGGCACGACGCTATATGTGGGTTTGATATAGACTTGCCGTTTACGGTACACACTTTTTCTTACGTCGTTATATATTTTATTTCCTTCAGTTCGCATTGTATTTTTGTGCCAGCCTCTGTAGTCAGTTTTAATCTCCCGTAGGTATCGGTGCCTGTTATCGTTGCCCGTATCTCTTGGCCTTGATAAATGTATCGTGCGGTTTTATCGCAGTTCATCAGCCGGCTTTTGTAGTCTGCCTGCAGCTCTTCTATTTTCTCCTCTTTTATGGCCAGGTATCTTTTTTCGATACATGTTATCATTGTCTGCATTAGTTCGTCAAGCTCTATATCTTTGCCTACTATCTGATGTAGTGATATTGGATTGGGGATGTTGTCGGGAAATGTTTTCTGGTTTACATTCAACCCTATTCCGCATATTGCATTGGCAATTACATTGTGTTTTATTGTTGTTTGTATCAGTGTACCGCATATTTTTTTTGTACCAACGTATATGTCGTTTGGCCACTTGACGTATAGGTTGTTGTCTGGTGGTATGACGGATGCTATGCAGTCGATTATGGCAAGCGAGATGCTTTGTGTTAGAATGAATTGTTGCGATGCTTTTATCGTGGTGGGATGCAACAGGATGCTTATTGTTAAGTTTTTGCCGGCTTCGCTATGCCAATAGTTGCCGCGTTGCCCTTTGCCATTTGTCTGTTCGCGAGCAAATATAATAGTAAACTCCTCGATATTGTCAATGTCGAGGAGTTCAAGGTAGCCATTGGTTGACGGCAATGTGTCAAAATGGTGTATCGTCGCCATTCATCGCATTTTTATACGGTCATTATCTCTTTCTCTTTGGCCGCATATATTTTGTCGCATTCTCCAATGTATTTGTCGGTAATCTCTTGCAGCTCTTTCTCTACCTGCTTCACTTCATCTTCGGGCACCGATTTGTCTTTTAGTTTTTTCACTTTGTCCATAACGTTGCGACGGGCATTGCGAATGTTCACCTTGCTGTTTTCGATTTCTGTCTTGGCGGCTTTGGTAAGCTCTTTGCGTCGCTCTTCAGTCAGGGGCGGGACTATGATGCGTAGTATGTCGCCTTCATGACGTGGCGTAAAGCCTAAATTGGCGTCGAGGATTGCTTTGTTGATGGCGCCGATGATTGTCTTCTCCCACGGCTGTATCACTATGCTGCGTGCATCGGGGGTGTTGATGTTGGCCACTTGGCTCAATTCGGTAGGCGTGCCGTAATAGTCTACTTTTACTCCGTCAAGCATGCCGGGATTGGCTTTGCCTGCACGTATCTTAGCCAGTTCTTTCTCCAAGAATGTCAATGCACTCTTCATGCTGTTTCTTGCCTCTTCTAAGCAGGCTTTCGATTGTTCGTTCATATCAATATGTTTTTGTGTGTTTATTTTACTTCTGTTCCTATCTCTTCGCCACAGACTACTTTTTGAAGGTTGCCGCGTTTGTTCATGTCAAAGACATATATTGGCAGATTGTTCTCCTGACACAGTGCAAAGGCTGTCAAGTCCATAACTTTAAGCTGTTTGGAGATGGCTTCGTTGTATGTTAGGTGTGTGTATTTTTTTGCCGTTGGATCTTTTTCCGGGTCGGCGGTATATATGCCGTCAACGCGTGTCCCTTTCAGTATGGCGTTGGCTTTTATCTCTACGGCTCTCAGGGCTGATGCTGTATCCGTAGTAAAGAATGGATTGCCACTGCCACCGCCTATTATTACCACGCGTCCTTCTTCCATGGCCTCTATGGCTCTGCGTCGGCTCATCTCTTTGCATATTGGCTCTATCGCCAAGCCACTCAACAGCTCGGTCTTCAAACCCTGTTTCTCCATCTCGGCTTGCAGCGCCATGCTGTTTATCAGTGTTGCCAGCATGCCCATGTAGTCCCCTTGAACTCTGTCCATGCCTTGCGCTGCCCCGCTCATCCCTCTGTATATGTTCCCTCCGCCTATCACTATTGCCACCTCTGCTCCTTGCTTCACAGTTGCTTTGATGTCCTCCACATATTGTCTTAATATATCGGGATCTATGCCATAACTTTGTCTCCCCATAAGCGACTCTCCGCTTAACTTGAGAAGTATTCGTTTGTATTTCATAGTTTGTGTTTTGTTTATGTTGTTGGATAATAGTGTCTTATGCTTTTTAGTCGGTATTAATTTTTACAACGAAGTTAAGTTTTTTTTCTTATTGCCTCTTATTTTTTAGTAAAAAATGTTGCCGACATTTCTATTTTCTTGTTTTTACGTGGCTATTGCTAATGTCGCCACACTGATTTTTATGTCTTCTACTGTCAGCAACGCCTTCGCACATTCCGCTATTGTCGCACCTGTCGTTAGCACGTCGTCTACCAATAGCACGTGTTTTCCTTTTATCTTTTCAGGCGCAGCCACTTCAAATGCTCCTGTTATGTTTTCTATGCGTTCTTTTCTGTTTTTACGTGTCTGGGTCTGAGTCCTTTTTTTACGTCGTACTATTGTGTCGTCAATATCACAGCCAAGTATCTCGGCTATCCCTTCTCCTATTTTCATGCTTTGGTTGTATCCTCTTTGCCATTTGCGTAGTCTGTGGAGTGGTACGGGCACTATTATGTCTATCTCGTCGTATCGTTTCGACTCTTTCAAGTCTGTCCCCATCATCAGTCCTATGCGTCTGCCAAGATGTTCGTTGCCGTAGTATTTTATGTTGTGTACGATGTGTTGTGTTATGTTTTTTTGTTTATAGTACAGATATGATGTAGCTGCTTCAAAAGGAAATACTCCGGCTATCTTTAATTCTGTGTCGTTGTTTCTTATTCCGCTATAGTTGGTCGTAGGTAAGTGTATTATGCAATTTGTGCATAGGTCTCGCTCATCGCCCAATAGCTCTCTGCCACAGCTGCAGCAGCTTTCGGGAAAGATGAGCCTAAGCAGTTCTCGTAGCGGTGCTGTCTTGTACTGTTTCATGGCTCAAAGAAACAGCTATCGCCATAGCTCAGAAATCGGAAGTCATGCGTCAATGCGTAGTCGTAGCATCTTTTCCATTCTTCGCCCAAAAGCGCTGACACTAATAGTAGCAATGTGCTCTTGGGTTGATGAAAGTTGGTGATTAGTTTGTTTATTACGCGGTATTTATATCCAGGTGCTATCAGCAGCTGGGTGGCCCCGTATAGTTGGGTGGCGTTGTTTCGCTCAAGCCATGCAAGTACGTTGCTATACGCCTCTTTCTTGCTGATTGCCTTTTCGTTGAGCTCGTAGCAGTCCCATTGGTTTATCTCCATCTTTTCAAGGTGGGGGTCTATGCTTAGTTTCACCCCAAACCAGTATACCGACTCTATGGTACGCACTGTTGTCGTGCCAACGGGGATGATGGTGTCATGCGACAGTATTGCTTCGATGTTCTCTTTTGATATCTGTATCTGCTCTATGTGCATTTGATGCTCGCCAATGGTTGTGCTTGATACAGGTTTGAATGTCCCTGCTCCTACTTGCAGCGTTATGTATTCGCAGTCTATATTCTTGTTTCTCAATGCCTCAAATATCGGCTCGGTAAAGTGTAGCCCAGCTGTAGGCGCCGCCACCGACCCTTCGTGTTTGGCGTATACTGTCTGGTATCTGTTGTAGTCTTCTTCTTCTGCTTCTCTATGCAGATATGGTGGCAAGGGTATCACTCCGGCGGTCTCTATGACTTCGGCAAAGCTTGCACCTCCTGTCCATTCAAAACGTACTACCCAGCTCTCTGCTACAGCTTGTTCTCTATAGGCTCTCAGCTCCTCTCTCTTGCCGTTGATGTTTAATGTGCATGTCATCGCACCCTCTTTCCATTTCTTGTTGTTGCCTATTAGGCATAGCCAGTGTGTCTCTTTATGTTGCGCAAACGACTCCGGCGCCACTGTCTGCCAGGGCTCTAAGCAAAACACCTCTATGTTGGCACCCGTCTCTTTCTTGAATAGCAGGCGTGCATGTATCACTTTGGTGTTGTTGAACAGCAGCAGGCTGCCGGGGGCTATCATCTCGGTTATGTTTCTAAAACGTGTTTCGCTTATCTCTCCTTGT
Organism: Bacteroidales bacterium; assembly: GCA_045598945.1. Taxonomy (GTDB): domain Bacteria; phylum Bacteroidota; class Bacteroidia; order Bacteroidales; family P3; genus Colimorpha. The sequence goes on from JAZRVD010000038.1 coordinate 20,387, forward strand.
TTGTAGTGGAGCAGTTTAGATTGGTCTCTTTCTGCAAGAGGGTATTTGGCCACTTTCTCTTCGGGCAGCGCATAGTCGTATGCTGCTATCTCTATCTCTTTGGGCGCTTTCATGTTGTCTGGTTTTGGTTGCTGTATTTTTTTATACAGTTTTTGCTTATGACTGCTGTGTTTTTATTATTTGTCGTGTCTTGGTAGATAGGTGGTTTTACATCTTTTTTGTCGCCTTTCTTGATGCGATGGCTGACAATAGCATGTACCATATTATTATTATTGGCAGTGCCATCACTCCAAATAGTATAAGTAGTAGTATGTCGGTGAGTATGAAGATGTAGCGTATCTTGTTATCGCTCCATTTTAGGCTCTTTACTTTCAGGGCAAATAGCGGTATCTCGGTTATCATTAGTAGGCTGCCCACAATGGCTATCACAATGGTTATCCATAGATTGCAAGGCTCAAACAGCCTGTCTCTCACCACCTCTGTCATTATTATGCCTATGTTGTTGAAGCTTTCGCTGCCGTAGAGTGCTCCTATTCCTACCCATATTGTGGCATTGGCTGGCGCAGGTAGTCCTAAAAATGAATGTGTCTGACGTGTGTCTATGTTGAACTTTGCAAGTCTGTATGCAGCAAGTGCCGGTATTATCAACGATATGTATTTCCAGATTTCCAATCCGCTTTCATTCAGTATTGTATATAGTATTACTCCGGGTGCAACGCCCGACGTTACTACGTCTGCCAACGAGTCTAACTCTTTGCCAAGGTTGGATGCTACGTTGAGTATCCGTGCCGCCATTCCGTCAAAAAAGTCAAAGAAGATGCCTGCTAATATGTATAATGCTGCAATGTCTGTTTTTCCTTGCAGCGCCGCTATCGTCGACAGCACGCCGCACAGCAGATTGCAAATGGTTATGATATTTGGGATATGTTTTTTCATCGTTTTGGATACAAGAATGTATTTTATAAGAAAAGGAATGTAGTTTGCTACATTCCTTTTGGATATTGTTCTATGTATTTTTTCGTTGTGGTGTGTGTAGCATTGCATAGCTCATCTTTGAGATGAGTTCATGCTGGCTTATTCGCGATTGTAGAGCTTGATTATCTCTTTGAACTCTTCATCTTCAAAATATGCACGAAACTCCACATCTGTGCTGGCTATCTCTTTGTAGTCATATTCCATGTCTACCGATGCTTTAAGGTTTTTCAGCGCGTTGGCCTTGTCTCCAAGTCTTGCGTATGCTATTGCACGCAAATAGTTGACTTTGGCGTTCTGGTCAAGACAGCAGTTCAACGTGCGTATTGCAGCATTGCTTTCGCCGTTCATCAGCTGCACGTATGCAAGGTTGAAACTGCAAGTCTGTTTTCTTAATGCCTTTGTTGCCTCTTCATAGTCGCCTTGTTCGAGGGCTAATATCGTCAGGTTGTTTTCTGCATCGGTGCTGCCTTGGTTGATGGCTTCTTCAAAGTAGTATTTTGCAAGTGTGAAGTCTTTCTTGCCCATATAGAGCAATCCGCTGTTGTTCAGCACGTCGGGGTTGTGAGGGTTAAGCTCGCGTGCCACGTTGAGATAGCGCTCTGCCTCTTCAAGGTCGTCGGTATAGAATGCTATAGCGCCTGCATTGTTCCATGCCGCCCATTCGTTGGCGTAATGCTCGGTAGCCCATTTGTAGTAGCGCATCTTGGTGTCGTTGTCGTAGTTGATGTAGGTTACATACATCAATTCGTCAAACGACAGCTTGCCGAGGTCTATTTGTGCTTGTTTCAGCAGTTCGGGATCGCTCTTGCGTGCCTCTGAATAGTACAGGGCTATCTGGGCTCTACGCAGGCTGGGGAATATCTCGTTGTTCAACAATGGATAGGCTTCTGCCATGTTGCGTAGCATCTGCTCTCGCTTCATGAGGTTTTGTTGAGTGGCCACTACGTTGAGTATGGCGTGTTTCTCTTGCAGGTCAGAGCCCTCTACCATCAGTGTGAAATGCACCCAGTCTTCACCAGCTGCACGGGTGGTTATCACCATCTGTTTGCGCTGATTGTATTTGTAGTATTCTATATCTTGCTCTTTCACTTTTGCACGTCGTGCCATTATTGTCAGCACTTCGTCAAGTATCTTGTTAAACTGCTCTGTTCCCACATCGGCTCTGCCTTTCGATACACCTGCGTTGCGTCTCTCTTCACCTTCTGGTGAGGCCCAGCCTGTTATGTTTACCTGTTTTGGCAGTCCGTTTTCCAACATCACTCGTTTCAATTCTTGCAGACTTTCTTTGCTGTCGTATTTTACGTTCATCGGAAAGTTCCAGTTCAGCACCCATTGCCCGTTGGGGAAGTAGATGTCTGCCGCCTCTGTGTTGCCTTCGGCCTTGTTGTAGTTTATTGGCGCTATGGATATTGTCCCGTGTATGTCTATCCATGCCGAGGTGTTGTTTACGCCATCGGATATCAACACGGTCGAAAACTCTACGCCATTGTTGTTGTTGATGATGTCTTCTGCAAATCGCGACACATCGTCTATTGAACTGGTTTTATAGCCTACTGGCGTTAATGTTACCTTTCCGGTCTCCATGCCTGGCTTGAAGTCAAACATGTCGGTATAGGTGAATCTGCCTCCTGTGGCGTAACGTATCAGTTGCCCGTTTCCGCTTACATTCTCACCGCGTAAGGTGATAGGCTCTAAGGCTATGTCGCCGCTATCCCAGCTGAATATAGGCTGGATGAACATTGCCACTCCTTTGTCAAAATATTTCTCGGGTATCTGACCAACAAATTTTACTACCACTTTGTTGTTCCGGGTCTCTATAGGATTGGGTATCGCTTGATACTTTACCTCGTCGTGGTGCGATTTCATATACGATAGCCCTTTGCATCCCGTTAGCATTAAAGCGGCCAAGACCATTAAAAAAATCGATTTTTTCATTGTATATTTACTACGTTTTTACGCTACTTTTATTTTGTGTAATACTTCTATAAGATGTTGTTTTTCTTATAAATATGCTTCGTTTTGATGAGCTGTTGCTCCTAAAACACACTACACTATGAATTTGCAAATGTACACTTTTTTTCTGACTTTTTCTGTTATGGCGTTATTATTCACTTTTTTTAGTTGTTGTTTTCTATTTTTTTACAATATTCTTTCATCTTGCAGTATTTGCAGTCTGGTTTGTCGCTTGCTTTGAAAGGTGTTTCTCGGTCGAGCAACTCAGTTATAATCTTTTCAACGCAGTTAGTGTAGTAATTATTAAGGGTTTCTTGTGATATTGTGGTAGTATTTCCCTCTTTCAACGTTATTTCCTTGTATAAGTTCTTGTATCGTAGAGCATATATGGCTCCTTGTATCTCATCAATTTTGGATGTTTCTGTATAAAGCCACGCATAGAACAGCACTTGGAAGCTTTTGTCTGTGATTTTCTTGCTCTCGTCATACGTTAGTTTTTCTGATACGTCTCCAGTCTTGTAGTCGATTATTCTGGTTTGTCCGTCATATCGGTCTATCCTGTCTATTGTCCCGGATAGCTTTATGTTCATGCCGTTTATTTCTTTGTCGACGGATATCTTTTCTTCTAAGGCTATTATCTCAATGTTGTTATGGTCTTTCAACAGCCCTAAGTCGTAATTTATTATGTTCGCTATCTGCTTTATCGCTATTGTTTTCCACAAGTGGTTGCGTCCTGTCTGTGGCAGTTCGTTGAATTTTTCGTTTATCTTTGTCGTATAGTTTTCTAACCCTTTTTCAAGTGTTTCTATTTGCAAGCCTCTTCCTTTGTCTTGTTCGTATATTTCTTGTAATATTTGGTGTATGATGGTGCCAGTCTCCGATGTGTCGAGCTCTTCTACATCTTTGTCGTTGTCGCGTATGCTGAGTACATACCGGTAGTAGTATTGTAATGGGCAGTTTCGGTATACGTTAAGTGCCGATGGCGACAGCCCTTTTTGTGCAAGGCTTTTTATTTTTCCGTATATTGCATCGTCTTTTGCTATCTCATTGTTGGCTGTTGTCTGTTTCTGTGATTGCGTTGCCAGTGTGTGCTCTTCCAATCTGATGTTTTTGTATCTTGGCACCAATTCGTTGCGTATCTGTGCTATATATCTGCTGGCCTCACCTTTGCCTATGCCTTCGGAGTCGGTGTGATATACAAGGTATATCTCTTCTGCACGTTGTAACAGACAATAGAAGTGGTTGGCGTATACCGCGTCTTTTTCTGTGTAGGTGGGTATGTGGAATATGTTTTTTATGCCTATTGGTATCAGACTGTTGCCTTTGTGTCCGGCAGGCACTATGCCTTCGTTGGCACTCAATAGTATTATCCGCTTGAAGTCAAGGTTTCTGGTCTCAAGCATGCCGAGTATCTGTAGGCCAGAGAGTGGCTCTCCGTAAAACGAGATGCTTTTATGCTGCGACAGGCGGTCGTAGATTTTTTTCAATAAGCTTATATTGTCGATAAAGTTGTCGTGGTTTTTTTGTAACTCGTGCAGGTATTGCAACAGCTCTATCCAGCATCCTATGCTCTCGCGTTCTTTGGCATTGTGTTTTATGTATTTGGTGTCGTATAGCTCACGACCAAATTCTTTTGCCATCGCTATCCAGTTGTTGGCATCGGCGCTGTCGTCGGCAAACAGTGCTCTTATCTTCTCCCATTGGTCGGATGTCGTATATTTTTTTATCTGTTCTTTTGAGAGGTAGGGTATATGCTCTTTTTGTATCTCTTCGCTTGCCGTGACATTTGCTTTTGATAGTTCCAAGAGTGGGTCGGAGAGTATCGACAGCACATCTTTGTGGTAGTATTTCCCATCTTTTTTGTGTGTATGCAGGTCCAATAGCTTCAACGATAGTGCATGTACTGAGCTTTGACTGTAGGGATAGCCCATGGTTACATTGACACTCTTCACGCTGTCGGGCAGCGAGTTCAGCATTGGCACCAGCATCTTTTCGTCGGCGAGGACTACGGCGGTCTGTTCTAATGTGTTGTTGTCGACATTAAGCTCTTGGATGAGCTGTCCTGCATATTTCACCTGCTGTATGTTCTCCGAGCAGCTGACAATGTTTATTTTTATCTCTCCTTCGCCAAAATGCTCTGCATATTTTTCTTTGATGGGGAAGGTCTCGCTCTGACGTCTTAGAAATAGTCCTGCCTCGTGGTCGTAGTCGTCGTAGTAGTAAGCGTCTCCGTCGGTTATCAGTTCGCCTTTGCCCCTGTCGCAATATTTTTTCGCAATGCGTTTCTCGCTCTCGGATAGTGCGTTAAATCCTACAAAGTATATGTATTCGTATGGCGTATTGTCTATTATCTCTTCTATGTTCTCAGCTACATTGCGGTATGCCATGCCGCTGTATGCCTCTCCATCTTTGTTTAATCGTTCTTTTAGGCGTTTGTAATACTCATATAGCGACTCGTAGAATTGCAGATAGCGTCTTTGAAATTCGCTTAGGTTGTTCGGATCTTCTATATTCCACTGCTCTATATGCTTGGTATCGTTGAGGTAGCTGAATATTTGCTTGGCATCTACGCAGTATAGGTCAAGCTCTGAGAAGTCTTTTATCATCAGGTCGCCAAAGGCGATGAATTCGTCAAAGGTGGCGTATTTCCTGTTATCGCCTTCTATCTCTTTGTGTATCTCAAACAGCTCAAACAACAGGTACTCGTTTTCTATTATCTTCTGTCTGCCTAATATCTCTATTAGGTTGTTCATGCCCAATATGGCTGGCATAAAGAACGCTTTTCTTTCGTTCTGCTCTCCCAATATTTTTCGTAAGTATATGGCTGGACGGCGGTTGTTGAATACTATGGCTATCTTGTCAAGCTTGTTGTCTTTGCCATAGCTGCTGTTGCATATCTTTTCTGCTATCTCTTGTAAGAATGTCTTCATTATCTTATAAATGATTTTTGCCTTGCTTTTGCTATTGCTTGCGGTGTGCCTACATCTATCCATCTCTCTGCATCATGTTCGTAGTAGCCTATCTTCTCTGTCTTTGATATTCGTAGGTATTCGGGAATGATAGGGTAGGGTGTGCCATTCTCTGGCAGTAGCTCTATCATTCGTCGTTCTATCAGGGATATGCCGCTAAATGCCATCGCTTTGTCGTAGGCTCGACAGACGTTGGTCCATATCTCTTCGCCTGTCTTGTCGTTTCGCCATCCTGCAAGTTTTTCGTTGTAAAAAAACAGTCGCCGGCTGCTCTCTCTTTCGCTTGCTGCCAATGTGGCAATGTTGTGCTGTTGTCTGTGTCGCACCATCATTGCTTGGAGGTCTATGTCCGACAGTATGTCTACGTTGTGTATTAGTATTGCTCCATCTTCTTTCATTAGTGGCAACGCGTGGCGTATGCCTCCACCGGTGTCTAATAGCCGTGCTCTCTCGTCTGAGATGCTTATCTCTATGCCCCACTCTCTGCCTTCGAGGTAGTCTGTTATCTGTTCGCCTAAATGGTGTATGTTTATTATGATGTGTGTTACGCCGTTGTCTCGCAACTGTTTTATGTTGCGCTCCAATAGCGTCTGTCCGTTTACCTCTACAAGGGCTTTGGGTTTGACGTCAGTCAACGGACGTAGTCGTGTGCCTAATCCGGCGGATAGAAGTAGTGCCTCCATTGTAAATGTTTTATTTTGCAAAGATAGTATTTTTGTTAATATTTGATTGTTATCTGTCATCTTTTTTTTTCTGTTGCCTATGCTTGGCAAAAAAAATGTAACTTTGCAGATGGTTTGTTGTGCGGGTATGTTGTTATTTTATTGTCTTTCTTTGTATTGACTTTTTCTGTTTGGTTTTATTATTTTTTTATATGATAAAATTTTGTCGTCTTTATTGCCTTTCTTTGTTGATTGTAATTTTTTTTGTATCGTGCCGCTCTACTGAGATAGCCTATATCCACGATGCCCCTCGCAATCAGTCTGTCTCTGTCGTCTCGCAATTTTCCAAGGGTATCCAGCCCGACGATTTGTTGTATATCTATGTCGAAAGTGTGGAGTCGGGTGCTACGATCTCGTTCAATCAAGAGACCAACCGTATCGCTGTGCGTGATGGTTTGGTGCTGAATGCCAATTCGGCCGCTAATAAAGTGCAAGGATATCTTGTCGACCAAGATGGCGACATAATATTTCCTATTTTTGGCAAAATACATGTCGCTGGCTTGTCGCATAATGAGTTAGCTGAAAAACTGCAAAAGATGCTTATCTCCGAAGGTCTTATCAAGGACCCTACGGTTACCGTCAAGCTTATGAATTTTAAAGTCAGCGTTTTAGGCGATGTTACCCGTCCTGGCCAGGTCGTCGCCAACGGCGAGCGCATGACTATCTTCGAGGCTATAAGCATGGCCGGCGACCTTACTATATATGGTCAGCGTCAGAATGTTACCGTCATTCGTGAAGAAAACGGCTTGCGCACTGTCGGTCAGGTCGACTTGTCTTCAAAGGATATCCTCGACTCTCCTTTCTATTATCTCCATCAAAACGATGTGATTTACGTCGAGCCTAACATGAGAAAAAAGAAGAATGCTGAACGCGACCCACTTATCATGACGTATATCTCAAGTGCGGTCTCTATCATTTCGGTTCTCTCTACTGTTGCTTATCAGTATATCCTTTCTAAATATTACAATGGTCGTTAGTCTGTCTTGAACTTTTTTTGCTATGGAAAACAATCAAATGCAGAACGTCTCTAACAACACAAACAATAACAAGCAGGAAGAACTCTCTATCCGCGATATATGTCTTATCGTTTTGGATCACTGGAAATGGTTCTTGCTCTCTATTCTCTTATGCCTTGCTGTTGCCGCTGTTGTATATAAGTCGCATCCAAAATCTTTTTCTCAAAAGGCTACTATCCTTTTGAGAGACGATGCAAAAAACTCTTCCTCGGCAACTCAGAATATGGATGCCATCTTTGCCAATATGGGCATGAATACTGGCGGCGTTAAACTCGAAAACGAGATATATATCCTCAAGTCTTCACCTCTTATGAAGACTGTCGTCGAGAGGCTGGAACTTAACAACGCATGCCGTTGTTGCGATTTCTTCAACAAGGTCTCTTATTATCGCGATGCTCCTATCCAACTCTCTTTTTACAATAGGAATGTTACCGACCCCGATGCTTCTATTGTCGTCTCCGTGGATGTTTTGTCAGATGACAAGTTCGATTATAAGGTTACCAGTCTTAATGGTGAGAGAGTTTCTATCAAAGGAACTTCGTTTTACAATCAGACTATCTCTCTCAACGACATGCAGTCGTTTAGTGTCGACAAGACGCAGCTCTACTCTTCTCAGATTGAAGGCTCTTCTTTCGTACTCTCTGAATATACTCCTATTGCTACCGCTCGCAGAATTCTTAAGAAATTGACGGTCTCGCGTGTCGACAAGATGGCTTCGCTTATCGACATTGGTTATGAAGATATCAATGAACAGCGCGCCTCAGATATTATCAATACCCTGATAATGGTCTATAACGATGATGCTATTAACGACAAGAATATTGTAGCTCAAAAGACTGAGGATTTTATCTCCGACCGTATCAATCTTATCTCTGGCGAGTTGCACGATGTTGATAGTCAGGTCGAAAAACTTCAGATAGGTGCGCATCTTCCTGATTTTTCCTCTGCCTCTGGCACTCTCTTGCAGACGGGCACTCGCTATAACGAAGAGGTCGTGGCTCTCGAAACGGAACTTACTCTTGCCAATTATATCAAGACTTATGTCGATGACCCGGCAAATGCTGAAGAACTCATCCCTGCCAATGTCGGACTCTCTGACGCTGGCGTACAGGGAATGATTGCCACCTACAATAAGCAGATGCTTAGCTATCACAAACTTGTAACAAGTGCTGGCACCAACAATCCTCAAGTCAAGAATACGCGTCGCGAGTTGGACGCTACACATAGCGCTATTATCTCTTCTGTTGACAACCTTATCAATTCTGTCTCTATAAGACTGAAAAACGCCAAGTCGCAAGAGGCTCGTATGCGTCAGCAGATAACAAATATGCCTACCCAAACGCGTGAGGTTACCGAGGTGGCTCGTCAACAAAAAATCAAGGAAGAGCTTTATCTCTACCTCCTCAGCAAGCGTGAAGAAAATGCCATGAATCTCGCTGTTACTGTTCCTAATGCCAAGGTCGTAGAAGGTGCTACAACTATCACGGAAGGCAAGGGGGTTGTATTCTTCGGCATCGTTGGTATTCTCTTCGGTATTGCTATACCATCAGTTATCATTATTATTCTGTTTTATTTCAACAACAAGATAACCGATCGTTCTGATGTAGAGAAAGCCATCAAAATACCTGTTCTGGGCGAGATACCTTCAAAGCCTGTTGAACGTGAAAACGATGAGATTATAGTTACGCCCAATGGCTCAGACCCTGTTACTGAGGCTTTCCGTATACTTCATTCCAATATACCTTATTTCATGGCGGATGATAGTAAGAAAGTTATCCAGACAGTCTCTACCACTCCAGGCGAAGGTAAGTCTTTTGTGGCGTTAAATCTGTCGCTCTCTTTGGCATATCTCGGCAAGCGCACTTTGCTTATCGACCTCGACCTTCGCAAACGTTCGCTGTCTAAGGCTATCGACCGCAAATGCCGTCTGGGTATCATTCACTATCTTACTCAGCAAGAACGTGATATAGATAATATAATTCAGCATAGCGACGCCTCCGAAAATCTTCATTATGTGGTCTGCGAGAAGGTTCCGCCCAACGCTACGCAACTTCTGCTCAATGGTCAGCTTAATGATTTTCTCGATAAGGTTAAACCGTTCTACGATTATATCATTTGCGATACTACGCCAGCTCAACTTGTCGCCGATGCCGCTATCGTCAATCGTTTCGCCGACCTCACAGCTTATGTCATGCGTATAGGTATAGCTACAAAAGAAATTCTGCCTGTCGTTCAAGAGCTTTCCGATAAGGGTAAGTTCTGTAATATGGCTATCGTTCTTACTGACATGCCTGTTACTAAAAAACATTATGGCTATGGTTATGGCTACGGTTATGGCTATGGTTACGGTTACGGCTATGGCGATACATCAAGCAAAAAGAAAAACAAAAAAAGATAAGGTATTATGGAGGTAATAAAAACACCTATAGATGGCGTTTTAATTATCGAGCCAAGGATTTTTGGCGACAGCCGTGGCTATTTCTTTGAGAGTTTCAACTCTTCTGAGTTCGCCGCAAAGACAGGTCTGGATATTCGTTTTGTTCAAGACAATGAGTCCAAGTCTCACTATGGTGTCCTGCGTGGACTTCATTTCCAACTCCCGCCTTATACTCAGAGCAAGCTTGTTCGTGTGGTGCGTGGTGCTGTCTTAGATGTCGCTGTCGACCTCCGTAGCAATTCGTCTACCTATGGCGTGTATACCTCTTGTCTACTTACAGAGGACAACCATCGTCAGTTCTTTGTCCCGCAAGGTCTCGCTCATGGCTTCTCTGTCCTTTCTCAAGAGGCTGTCTTTCAGTATAAATGCGACAACTATTACGCACCGGATTTCGAAGGCGCTATTGCGTGGAACGACCCAGACCTCAATATCGACTGGCAGTTGCCGCTCAACGACGTTGAACTTTCCGACAAGGATATGCATCACCCGTCTTTCGCCTCTTTTGTCTCTCCCTTTTAATTAGCTATGAATATTCTCGTTACAGGCAGTTATGGACAGCTTGGCACTCACATGCGTCTTGCCGCTGACAATTGTCCTCAACATCATTGTTTCTTTACTGATGTCGATACGTTAGACATCACCAATGCCAGTGCTTTATCAAATTTTTTCAATGAGTATTGTATCGATGTTGTTGTTAATTGTGCCGCCTATACCAATGTCGATAAGGCGGAAGATGACGAAGCAATGGCTGATAAAATAAACAATTCTGCTGTCGCTCTTCTTGCTCAGACCGCCAAGAGTGCAAACGCTACACTTATACATATCTCTACTGATTATGTTTTTGGCGGCAATGTCAACAACACACCTTGTTCTGAGTCTCAGCCTACCAATCCCACAGGTGCCTACGGCCGTACAAAACTTGCTGGCGAACAGGCTATTATTCAGTCGGGCTGCAGTTATATCATTATTCGTACCGCTTGGCTTTATAGCGAGTATGGCAAGAATTTTGTCAAGACTATGCTCGATGTCTTGAAGACCAATCCCATGCGCAAAGTTGTCATCGACCAGGTGGGCACGCCAACTTATGCTGGCGACCTTGCCGCAACTATATTCCATATCATTAACTCTGGCAAGATGACAGAACATCAAGGCATCTATCATTACAGCAATGAAGGCGTGTGCAGTTGGTTTGATTTCACTATGGAGATAGCTCGTCAGGCTGGCATTTCCTCTTGTTGTATTATGCCATGTCGCAGTTCGGAGTTCCTGTCAAAAGTTGTCAGACCATCTTATTCGGTCTTAGACAAGACAAAAATCAAAGACACCTTCGGTGTTTCTGTCCCGTATTGGACTCTCTCTCTCTCTCGTTGTATCAGCAATCTGCTCAACTCTTAATATTTTAGCAGTGTCTTATTTCATTCATCAAAGCAGCTATGTCGATGACGATGTAGTTATAGGCGACAATACCAAGATATGGCATTTCTGCCACATTCAAAAAGGTGCCTTTATTGGTGCTAACTGCTCTTTTGGGCAAAATGTCAATATTGGCAATAATGTCAAGATTGGCAACGGCGTTCGTATTCAAAACAACGTATCTGTCTATGAGGGTGTTGAGATAGAAGACAATGTCTTTTGTGGTCCCTCGTGCGTATTTACCAATGTCCGTACTCCAAGAGCTCATTTCCCTGTACATGGTGTCTATGATAAGACGCTTATACGCTCTGGAGCCTCGTTGGGGGCTAACTGCACAGTGGTCTGCGGACATACGGTTGGACGCTCTGCTCTTATTGCTGCCGGTGCTGTGGTTACGCGCAATGTTCCCGACTATGCTCTTATGGCTGGTGTCCCGGCACGACGTATAGGTTGGGTGTGCGAGTGTGGCAAACGTTTAGACGATGCTACCCTTGCCTGCTCCTGCGGCAGACGTTACCGTTTATCTACCCCCGACACTTTAGTCCAAGAATCAGTATCTTAGTACCGCAGGTGTAGAATTGTTCGTTTCCCTCCGTTTCATTCGTCATTCTCGTTCCTCACGTTCTTCCCGTCATTCCTGTTCTTTTCTCCACTATTCTATCTCCACTTTCTCTGAATGTGCTGTCGCTCTAAATTCTGGACTATATAGCCCTTGTATTTTTGTCGTCCCACTGTCGAATTTTCCGCTGTGAGTGGCATACAATTCGTATTCTATCAAGTATTTCCCTTTGTTCAAGCGTTCTATATAATAGCGTGTGTCGTTGTCTTTCACGGCAACATAGTAGCTGAGCCCTTTGCCCCAGGTCCATCCCGATCTGCTCGTGGCTGGCTCTGTTCCTCCTGCCCTGTTTTCTATAAGTTCCACATACTCTAAGTTTCTGTCGCTCTCTATCTTTATCTGCACTTTTATTCTTTCACCTGTCTTTATTTTCTTGCCGTCTATCTTTTCCCATTCGCCGGCATCGTTTCTGTGCAGTATCTCTTTTGTTAGTTTCAGCCCTGTGCTGCTGTTCTCTATTTTGTCTATTTCTTCTTCGTACTGCCAGTACGCTGCGCCCCAGCCTATGCTGTTGATATTTTGTTCTATCTTTATTGCTTGTTTTCCATCGGGTATGCTGTCGCCGTTCCATCTCTTTTGGGCGTAGCCTTCGGCATTGTCGCAAGGTATTGTAGTATGGTTGTAGGTTATACTGCTATTATCTGCGTTCTCTTCTATTGGCAGGGTGCTGCTATTGTTGTATATCAATGCTCTGATGGCTTCTATCGTGGCTATGTCGCTGCTCCATATTGTAGTCTGTTTTTGTTTCAGAAGCCATTGCTGCATCTGCGATATAATCTCTCTCTTTTCTGGTGCTATCTCTGTAAAGGCGCAGATAAGGCTTGCCTGTGTCTCTATTGCATCTTTGCTCCAACAGTGGCTCTTTACGTTCTCTCTCCAGTACCTCCCCATCTCTTCGTCGTATAGCGACGACTCTTCTATCTGTTCAAGTATCTTTCTGGCTTTGTCGTTTTTTCCATTGCGGTGCAGTATCAATGCCATCTTTGCCTGTCGTTCTATGCCATATTTTTCAAGATATTCTTTCTCTGAGTTTCTCATATAGTATTGATATGCCTCTTTGGCATCGCTGTTGAGATATTTGTTCCCATACAGGCTGTGGATAAACAGATAATCTTCGTCGGTAGCTGTTTTTATATCTTCTTTTTTATATTTGGCGTACTCTTTTTTTGCACAGTCGTCAAGGTATCGTATTGCTTTTATTATGCTCTTCTTTAGCTCACTGTTCTCTTTGTATGTGCTGTTGCCTAATAGCCTAAGAATGTATCTTGTGGCATATTCCGACGAGTGGTCGTCGCCAGCTATCCAGCTCCAGCTGCCATCGTCTCTCTGGTTTTTGATTATCTTTTGTGTGCACTCCGCTATCTCTTTGTTCATTCTCTCTTTGTCAAAATGTTCGCTTATCTTGTCCCATTTCTCTTCTTCGTATTCTGCTTTGTGCAAGTATGGAGTGTTCTCTATGATGGTTTGTTTTATATCTTTGTTTTGTCGTAGTCTGCTGCTGTGTTCTTTGTCTTTTTCTTTCTGTATTACTGTTATTATTGTTGGGTTGGAGTCAATTATCTCTTGTGTTAGCACGTTGGTGTATAGACTGTTACAGAGATATATGTTTGATGGATTTTCTTTTTGCTTTAGATAGGGCAGGCTTGTTATAGCATGCCATATTGGGTTGGAGGTGTATTCTATAGACAATAGTTTGGGCTCTCTGCTACCTTTGCGTAGATTGGGCAGCGTATATGTCTTGACACCTTTGCCGTTGACGTACATGGCTCTCGATTCGGTAACAAGTTCTCTGTTGCTTAGTACAGGTATTATGTTTTGCTCTCCATCGCTGCTGTGCTCGCCTTTTGCTATGATGGTGTATTTCGCCGCAGTGCCTTGTTGGGGCACTTTTATGTGGAAGCATACTACTTCGTGGCTCTCTGCAGGTAGGGTTATAGTTATAGGCTTGTTATCATCCCATTGTGTTTTGTTTGAGGCATCTTCTATTGCAAGAGTTATTGTTACTTTCTCTGCTTTCGTTTGATTGTTGCTTACTTTTGCCTTTATGTCTATCTCGTCGCCTTCTCTTACGAATCTTGGGACAAGTGGTTCCACCGTTATCGGTTTTTGTGTTATGGCTGACGTGATGTCTTCTCCTACGCTTAGCTCTTTGTTATACGCTATGCTGTGTATCGTCCATCGCGTTAATAGTTCCGGTACGGTAAACTGTATTGTTATACTGCCGTCTTTCTCGCTTATGAGGCTTGGATAATAAAATCCTATGCTCTCAAGATTTTTGCGGATTTTTGGCTCGTTGTCTTGTTCTGTCTGTCCTTTTTCACTTTGTATTGCAGCTGTCTCTTCTCTTGCACCTGTAGCTACGGCAGCGTCTGCTTCAACCATGGCGTTGGCCATCAGTGGCATAGATTTGGCGCTATATAGTTGTCTACCGTATGACAAGCTGTAGAGTACAGGCGTCTGCAAGGTATAGTAGGTGTAGTTGGTGTTTGATGGATAGCTTACGTATTTTTTTGTCTCCCATCTTCCCCATTGCCATGAGTATATGTTGTTTATCTTGTCCATCTCTCTTGTCCAAAGGTTGCCGGTGGAGCTGTTGTCTCTCCATGGCCACAGATGCCAGTTAAGCTGATTGTAGGTCTCCAATGCGGCGTCGTACATCGTCATTATCATCGCCGCATCGCTCTTTTCGCCTTGGGCATTGCGAATGGTTATCTTCCATGTCTCTCTTTCTCCTGGTGTCAGTCTGTCTCGGAATGTGGTGTATTCTATAGATAGTTTTTTCTCGGTGTAGGGCACTGTAACGTAATGGTGTATGCGTTTTGCTACGCAGCATTTTTCTGTTATGATGTTTATGTCAAAACCTCCTTTTAATTGCTCTGTTATAGGTATTGTCAGCTCTTTTATCTCGTTAGATAATGGCATTGTGCCGTATTTCACTATCTCGTTTTGTTTGTTTATGCTGTAATATACGGTTACATCATCATATCTGCTGCCTATGCGTATTGTCAGCATCTCGCCTACGTTGTACTCTCGTTTGTCGATGTCAGTCCATAGGAGCTCCTCGTTTTTCAATTTCTTTGATTGTTTGCCTACAACGGTTATTGTCTTTTGACTCTTTACGACTTTGTCGTCTTTTGTCTTTCCATTTATTTCAACGACATATACTCCATCGGTAAGGGGCGGGATGGCCACTTTGTTTTTCTGGTCCGACGATGTGGTGTTATATGTATGAAACACTACTTTGCCGGTATCTCTTGCTGTGGTGTATGCAAATAATGGAAATCTTTTTTCAAACTCTTTTTTAGATATGGTGTGTTGGGTGTTTGCGTTTTCGTTAGGGTGTGCCAGCTTGGGTGATGATGCCGTGTTGATAGGACGTATGGTTATCTCTGCAATACCTTTTATTGCTTTGCCGTCGCTATTGGTGTAGCTGTATCTTATCTCGTCTAATGTGTTGCATTGCTCTTCGTTTTCAATGTTGATAGCTATAGATTGCAATGCTATGCTTACGTTATGCTCTGCTTCGTGTGTCTCACCGGTTATGTCTGTAACACTGGCTGTTATCTGATATATGTAGTGATAGTCTTTGGATATTGGCTTGTCGGGTGCTTGTGCTACAAATTCAAAGGTGAACATGCCTTTGTCGTCGCTTGTCGTCTCCCCAGTGGCTATGGTGGTGCCGTTGTTCTTCCTCCATGTCCATGGATAGTCTATTCGTTTTATCTCATATAGTACTTTGGCGTTGCTGATGGCTGTCTCGGTGTAGCTGATGGCTGTACCGCTTATTATCACGCTGTCGCCTATCTTGTTCTCTTCCGTCTGTGTCTGCAGACTGATGGTGAATTTGGGCTGCTTGTACTCTTCTATCATTATTCCTCTGCTGCCGCTGTTATTGGCGTGGTCTGATATCGTTAGACTGTAATTCCCTGGCAGACTCTCTTTTGGTGTCGTGAGTGTAAATGTTGCTCTTCCATAGTTGTCTGTTGTCGCGGTGCCTTTCGTTACTATTTGTCTGTTGACGTTTCTTAATTCGGCATACAGTGTTTTGTCAATTATTAGTTTGGGTTGGTTGGTGTATCCTTGGTAGACGATGGCTGTGGCTTTTATGGTGTCGCCTAAACGGTATACTGGTCGGTCGGTTACTATCTCTATGTTTTGTTGCTCGCTTTCTTCCCTGTTTTCATTCACATAGCCGTTAATGGCTATCTCTATGCCTTCGTAGCTAAAGGTTAGTGTTTCGTTTACTCCGTTATGCCCTTCAAAGTAGTAGTAGCCTTCTTTGTCGGTTGTTGTTGTCTTTTGCTGCATGTCGCCTCCCCTGTTTCTTGACTTTTCTTGCAGCGTTAGCTGTATGCCTGCTATGGGTTTGCCGCTGTGGCGGTCTATCAAGTAGCCTTTTCTCAGGTCTTGTTGGTTGCAGTTTGCTGTTATAATTTGTGCGTTGCTGCAGTAGAACTCCCATCCGGTATATTGCTTTCTATATTCTTTTGCGTTGTTCGACAGTATTAGCAGGTAGTGTCCGCTTGGCAAACCAGGCAGATAGCAGTAGCTTTTTGTCTCTTCGTTCAACCCATGTCGCGGTATCTCTTGGCTCCATTTGGCAACGATGTTTTTCTCTTGTATCTCCTCTATTTTTTTCTCTTCGCTGTTGTTGTTCAATTTCGCTATCCAGCAGTAGAGGGTGTCTATGTTTTTGGTCTCTATGCCAATCATGTTCGATGTGTTGCATGATGTTATACGGCTGGCATTTCCTGCTATGGTTATTGATTTCTTATATATGAGGTTGAGCAGGTTCTCACAGTCGGCTCTGCCTTCGCATTTGTCAAATTTTGTTATAGCTTTTTTGCATATTTCTACCGCTTTTTCGTATGCATGTTCTTCGTACAGTGCTGAGGCGTAGTTTGCATATAGCTGGCATGCTTCATCGCATCTGCTGCTTGAGTATTTGGCGATGAGGTTTTCCCATACGCTGCTTTTTGCGTTGCTTTCCATCTCCTCTTGATGCACTATCGCTGTCTCTAAGTATATTCTTATTCGTTCATCGTCTTTTGAATGAAATTGTAACAACTCTTTATATAGTTTTTTCTGTATCTCGCTGTTGTTGTTTAACTCTATTTCATTGTGTATCAGTATGTCGTAGACTGTGGGCGTCAGTACGATATTTACTTTTCCTTTGTTGTTGGTTTGCAATCCGTCTTTTTCGCATAGACGTATGTAATTCTTTATTGGAGTAGCTTTCAACGCCTCTCTTTGGCTTATGGCGTATTGTCTATGTGTCTGTATCTTATGCTCTTTATCTTGTGCCTCGCTTTCAAGACGGGTGTTGAGCATGGTGTATATCTTGGCAAGTATTGCGTGGCAGATGTTGGTGTCTACGCCTTTTAGTTTTGGCAGTATGCTCTCGTATTCGGCTATGGACTTCTCTATTGGCTCTTCTTGGTATCCGTTTATGGCGTCAATCTTGTATTTTGTACTTATGAGCAGTGCGGTGCTGTTGTTTTCTTTCTCCGCCAATGTTTGTACTTCATTCGACGATTTGAATGCTTGTGTCCATAGGCGCTTCTCTATTAATGCGTTTATGTTGTCCCATTTTTTTTCATAAAGCGTCTGACTCATTGTATTTGATGATATTACTGTAAATAAGACTATTAGTAGACTAAAGGCTTTGTATCTCATGGTTGTTCTGTTTTATGTAGCAAAGGGCGACTTGCGTCACCCTTTGTTTGCTTTTTCAGTTTAGAATAGGTGGTATTGTACTTTCACGCCTACGGTAATGTGTTTGAACATCGACACTCTGTTGCTGCTTAGATAGCCTAACGTTGACAGCTCTTTCCCATCTGACGATATCAAGTAGCTTTCTTTACCGTTGTGCATGCTGGTGTGGTTGAGTGGGTAGTTGCCGTATAATCCTAATGATAACGAACCTCCGCTGTTAAATTTTATCGTAGCTCCTGCCTCCATCGTTGCCATTACATACATCAAGCTGCTTTCATTGTTTTTTACCACTTCCTTCACATCGTAGCTAATGTTTTCGGGTCTGTAGTTCCCTTTCGACATCGGTGCGTCAAGCTCGGTGCCTATGTCGGTAACTTCTGGACCTATCGATATGCTGCTCAGCGAATATTCGCTCTTTGCTTTGTAACTGATGGGTAGTGCTACTCTCGCTCCTATTCCAAAATAGCATTTGTGAAAACCTTTTAAGCTGATACCTAATGGATTGCCTCGCAACATCACCATCACAGGCACCTCTATATACATCATGCTGTAACTCTCTTCTATGTCAGGAGTGTTTACAAGATGTCGCGACATCACTTCTTTCTTTCCTGTCTTGGTGCGTATTGTTATTGGCATCAATGGT
The DNA here is from genome assembly GCA_045598945.1 of Bacteroidales bacterium. Classification (GTDB taxonomy): domain Bacteria; phylum Bacteroidota; class Bacteroidia; order Bacteroidales; family P3; genus Colimorpha. Next base: position 38,849 of record JAZRVD010000038.1, read on the forward strand.
GTGGATTGCAAGTCTTTGCCGTTCAGCTTGGTAGCCGTATAGCTGCCGCCAAGACCTGTCGCTATTCCAAAACTTTCGGTAAAGTAGTATGTGGCATCAAAGTTTATTCCGCCTGTCGGTCCTATGGCTGTCTCTTCATGCGGCACTACAAGTATCTTGCCTATGCCGCCATGTATGCCTATGCCGCCATGTATGCCGGTCACTTTCTCTTTCTGCCCCATCGTCTCGCCGGCAATGGCAAGTATGGCGATGAGTGTTATTATTGTCTTTTTTGTCATAGCTTGCTTTACATAAAGTTTATCGTACTATGATTTTCCCACTGTGCTGTATGCCGTCCTCGCCAATGAGGGTTATGAGGTATACGCCTCTTTCGTTTGGCATGACTATTTTTTTGTCTTCAATATACACAGTTTCAGTCATCCTGCATCTCCCCTGCATGTCATATATTTTTAGCTTGCCAGGTTGGGCGCAGTTGATGCTTATCTCTGTCCCATGTTGCGCTGGATTGGGATTTATCTGTATTATGTTTTGCTCTATATCCTCTATGCCAGTGTAATTTATGCATATTGTGTCAGATGGTATCCATTCGCTCAGCGTCTCGTCGGTTGCCACTTCTACATGATAGCAGCCTTTCAATGTTCCATAGTTGGCGGTGTGGTAGTTGTCAAGCGTGCTTTTCTTTATCAGCTTGCCGTTGCAGTACCAGCGATAGCCGCTGTACTCATATTTGCGATGCAGGGTGTCGCCCTCTTCGTAGTGCTCTACCATCAGCAGTCTGTTGTCGCAGACTACTATCTTTGGAAGTGGCTTGCCGTGAATTACTGTCAGGTATAATATTATGATGCTGTCGCAACCGTCTTGACGCTTAAAGCGTTGCATATATGCTCCACTTTGATTATAGCCTACATCGTTCCATGTGAAGGTGTCTCTAACGTATGCTGTCGAGTCTTGGTTTGTTATAGGTTTCACTGTCAGATGTAGCGTCACATTGCTGTCGCATCCATCTTTGGTCGGTGTGGTGTATAGGTGGTCGCCGTTGCGTGTCTCTTCTCTGCCATAGAACAGGTAGCTCTCGCCGTAGCATATCTCGGCGTACTCGTTCTCGTGGTAGGTGGGGTATTCGTTTATAGTCATCGTCTCGCTGGTGGTGCAACCTTCAGGACTATATGCTGTTACTGTATATTCGCCGCTGACCGTTATTTTGCAACTGTCGGTGCTGTCGTTGGTGCTCCACACGTAGCTGTCTCCACCTTGTGCTATCAATAGTAGCGTATCTTCTGTACATAGACGTCTTGCTCCTTCTACTTTTAGTGCTGGCGACTCATATACTGTCAGCTTCAAATGTATTGTAGAGTCGCAGTTGTGCTCTGACTTTAACACATGTGTGTATTCTCCATCTTCCGCGCATATCTGTCCGTAAAAATTGCATGGCGACGCTGAACAGGTGCTTGTTACACTGTCGGTATTATATGTGTCATATACGGTTACCTTCGCCGTTACATTGGCATAGCATCCGTTTCTGTCGGTTCCATTGACGGTATATGTGCCGTCGGTATGCACTGTTATGCTGGCTGATGTTGCTCTTTTCCATTTTGCCTCCGGCACATTGGTCCATATATAGCTTCTTCCTCCGGTAGCTGTCAGCGTCGTACTGTCTCCATTGCATATCGTCAGTTTTCCGTCTATTTTTATCTCCGGAAGCTGGTGTACTGTAAAGGTTACTTCGTAGATGCTGTCGCATATCATTTCGTCATTAAACTTTACGGTGTCGCGATAGATGCCGGCAGTCTTTAGCACTTTGCCGTTTCTCCATGACTTCCCCGTCAGATTTTCGCACATCGACAGCTCTTCTTGCTTTGTATCATAGCACGGCTCTTGTCCTTGTGCCATACAATACACAAGAAGCAGCAATCCTATTGTCAATATTTTTTTCATTGTCCTTTTTAGTTAGTACGCATTTTTCTTGCTATATATCCAAGGTTTATTTGTGTCACCCCGGATTTGTCAACTTTCAGCATCAGCGACTCCGTGGGCTTGAATTTCAGCGTCGTCTTGTCGCTTCTGCCATGATGGTTGATAGTTACCTCTTTTGTGCATCCTTTGTCTTTGAAGGCGTAGCAGTATTCAAGTGGGTATTTTATGGTCTGTGTCATTGGGTTGGCGACGAACACATAGTATGTCTCACTATCTTCTCTTATCCAGAAGTCTGGCAATCCTTCTCCTTCTATCAGCCCTTTGTGTGCAAAAGCGCTGCCGTCTCTTTTCACGTTGGCTATGCTGATAAGCTTTGCTACGTTTTCTGCATATTCGGCGTGCTTGTTTTTGCCAGGCTCTTGTGGCTCTCTTACCATGCAGATAGGTAGACCCTCTTCGGCAAGGCGTATGATGGTCTTTAGTGCGCTAAGCTCCATGTATTCAACATCAATATATAATCCTTTGAATGTCGCAGCTCCACATTTCAGTACACCGTCTTTATATGTCGCTTCGCTAAGGTACTTCTCGTTAACCCAGAGTGGCTGCATGCCTTTGTATTCCGTCGGCGTGTTGATGTATCTCATCTCGTACTGTCCCCACATCCACGGCAGTTGTAGCGAGTCGGGATAAGCCCCGTTCATCCAAGAGTCCTCCAACGGCATGTATACCGCAAGGTCGCTGTAGTTTCTGCCTTTTCTCATGTATTTAGACACCGTCGTCATGTATCTGTTAAACTCTGTCAGTGCGTCGCCGCTCAGGTTGCATAGCTCGCTGGTACTCACTTGGCAGGTGGTGTAAAAGAAGTTGCTGGTGTCTCCAACTTTGTTGTAGGGGAAGCCGTGCCATATTATCTGGTTGGTGCCGTTCGAGAACAAGGCGTCGCATATAAGCTTCAAGTCGCCAATCTGCTCTTTGCCCTGGTGTGGCGAGTGTCCCCTAAAGTTGTTCGACCTAAGGCTTGTCCATCCGTATGCGCAGGTAAATGTCTCTGCGGTAACGGCTTGCTTGTCGCCCAAGGTCGCCGCCGAGGCTGTAATCTTGCTAAAGCACGGCTCATACAGTATGGCTTCTGTCTCCGGTATGTCTACCATGGTAAATGCTGTCAGCAGGTCGGTGGGCGCTCCGCCGCATTGCGCCCTCGAAAAGCACCCCTGCTCTCTGGCGTTCTCGGCGTATGGACCGTAAAACTCTCTCATTACATATCCCGACAGCGTGTGCATATAGTCGTAAAACACATCTCTGTCGTATATCTCGTGCGTCTTCGCGTCCATCAACTTCTTCTCTTTCATATATGGCTCAATATCGTAGCCATGTTCTTCCATAAATGTCTTTTCAAAGCCCCTGGTCCATAGATATTCTGTCTCTACCTCCCACGAGTCAACAAACAAGCCTGACTTCTTTCCTTTGTATGCTCCTTTCAATCCGCTGTTTACATGTGCCGCATATCTTTCAAAAGCATTTTTGTCTAAATGATTGAGTATTCGTGCTACTTTGGGGTGGTCCCATACCAAAGGCCTCTGTGCTATCTCTATGCTGTCAAAATAGTTTCTCGTCTCGTCGCCTGCTGGCAGGTCAACATCTGCAAACGGCCACATAGTCCCGTAGGTAAAGTCGCAGCCGAGTCCAAGCTCGTCAGCACATCTTTTGGCATACTCTACCGGCTTGGCCCATTCTTCCGACAAAAAGTCCGGATGCTTTGTCGTTGAATCGCAAAACATTGGATAGATCCATGCTATCTCCACACCTCCAAACTCATGATCTTTCAGCCACATCAGCTGCTCTCTCACATCATTGGTGTCTATCTCTGCCGAAAACCACCACCATCTTGTATATGGTTTGCTACTATCGTAAAGTCGTCCCTCAGTATCTCCTGTCTCTTCCGTGGCCTTGTTGTTGCAGCTCCATAGCATAAATATTGATGCTATAAGCAGTAGAACTGTCGTCGTGTATCTTTTCATTACTTATAATAATTAGGTTATATTTATCTGCAAAAATAATTAGGTTGTGTTATTTAATTATTAGGTTATATAATCTTAAATAAGCTTATACAAATTTAATGTTATAATAATCTGCAAAAATACAAATATATTTTTACACATAAAGAATTTGTGGCAATTAGTTACATATATATATTTGTACAAAGATGTAAATTAATGTGTTATATATTTTGT
>JAZRVD010000039.1:0-8934 GCA_045598945.1 Bacteroidales bacterium
GACGTTGGGCGAGAGGTGGTGGAGACAGGACGAGTAGATGGAGCGGTGCGCGTGGCTACTTGCGGCTGTTGAGGAACATGTGAGCCAGTCTTGGAAGGGGCTGGTACAGGGGTTGGAGCGGGGGCATATACAGGACGGTCGATACCTGGTGTGAAGCGAGTGGAGATGACAGGCAGCACATCGATAGGACGACGCATGTAGTAAGGATGGATTGGTGGAGGAGGCACAGGACGACCAACGATGACCTCGACTACAGGCGGACGCCAGCCAAACTGGTGAACGTCGTAGTGATAGGTGCGATAGGCAATGGTGAACGTAGATGGATGGCGGACACGCGTAAAGGTATTGTAAGCAGGAACGGTCCAAGTGAGGTTGGGAGTATAGATATTGCACTTGAAACGCAGATAGCGTGCAGCAGAGAAGATATGGTTGTTGCGAGGTATCCATATACAGTCGAGGTCGATAGGCATATAGATTTCTTCGCCGGTGTAGGCGTCGAAGCCATAGACCCATATCTCGAAATACTGGCTGTTGAAACGTTCTGCCCAGACCTCGTTGATGAGGACGTAGGTCTCAAGCTCGTCCTCGTAGCCGCAATATATCATCAATTCGTTTTGAGCATTGAGATACTTGACAACACGGTCGGACTGGCTAAAGGTGAAATAATGCACAGGGTCTGCCGAGAGAGAGAAGAACGTGCAGACAAAAGCTAATAAAAGAAAAAGACGTCGCATAGTTGTATGTATTTAGGAATTAATTTATTTGACTAATTTAATAGGCATGATGTGGGCTGTAGAGTCGTTGTCGCCAGAACGAGAACGCATACGCCTTGGAGTAGGTTTGACAGAAGAGTCGCCAGCGGAGCGCAGCCCTTTGCGTGCCGGTTTTTGGGTGATAAGCTTGAGGATGATGTCGTGTATCTCTGTGTTTTGATGGATACCCGTAAACTGACGAGCCTGAGGGCCGAAGGCGAAGACAGGCACCATGGTGGCGCTATGGTTGGTGGTGTTGAACTGATAGTTGTTGACACCTTGCTCTATGCTACCGTCGAGGAGGACGAGACCGCCGCTTTCGTGGTCGGCGGTAAGGACTACGAGAGTCTTGCCATCTTTGGCGGCGAAGTCCAGCACTATGGCGAGCATCTGTTCAAACTCGGCAAGCTCGGCAGTAAGCTGGGCGGAGTCGTTGACATGGTTGGCCTTGTCGATATGCGAGCCTTCGACCATGAGGAAGAAGCCGTTGGAGTCGTTGCGAGACAGGATGTCGAGAGCCTTCTTGACACCCTCGGTGAGTATAGGCTCGCGAGCAGGAGCTCCGACAGGCTTGCCATCGGTGAGGAGAGCGCAGAGCTTGTCGCCATTGTATTTGTTCATCTCGGCGAAGGTCTTAGCCACATAATAGCCGCGACGCTTGAGGGTGTCGAGAGGAGCCATGCCGTCCTTGCGTTTCTTTTGCACAAAGAAATCGTAGCCACCGCCAATCATAACATTGAAAGGGCACTGCGACATCTGCAGGCTTATAGAGTCGTACTGATGACGGTTGGCGACATGAGCGTATGTAGAGGCAGGGGTGGCGTCGAGTACGTCGCTGGTAACGACAAAGCCTGTACTCTTGCCCATCTGATGGGCGCGGAAAAGAATAGACTGATAGCCCACGCCATTGGGAGACAGAGCAATATGCTGGTTTTGCACCTTGTTGCCAGTCATGAGGGCAGTGCCGCCGGCGCCAGAGTCGGTGGTGTAGCTATCGAGCGAATAGGTCTGCGAGAAGCCAGACACAGGGAAGCGCAAGAACTGCGACTTGCCTTTTTGAGACACCAAAGAGGCTGTAACATGAGCAGGACCCATGCCGTCGCCTACGATATAAATGACATTTTTGACAGGAAACTGGGCAAACGAGACTGAACAAAATGCCACAGTGCATAGCAAGAAAAATAAACGCTTCATAAATAAGGAGTTAAATTTCGTTTTTGAGAGATTTGACAAGATTGAAGATGTCGAATATAATAGACCGCTGCTGCGAGGGCATGTTGTCGGAGAGCAGCGGAGGATTGTCGATAGAAAGAGACGGCAGAATAGCCTGAGCAAGAGCGATAGCCTCTGGGAAGAGGCAGTCGGAGGCGATATTGACAGAACGTATAACACGCCTATCGGCATCGATAACGGCGTCTATCTTGACCTGCCCCCAGTCGAAACTGCCTTGACAAGCCAGCGAGAAGTTGCGCCAACGTCCATAGAGCCACTCGTCGCTCTGCAGGTGCTGAGAGAGCTGAACAATGGTATCGTTGGCCTGATAGTCGGCAAAAGAGAGGTACGACACGTCGCCATAGACCTCGGCAAACGCCGAAGGGAGAGCCTGCTTGACAGAATGAGGTGTTACAGCCGAGTTGAGCTCTGCGAGGTTGACGACACGGCTACGGACAGACTGCACGCCATGACGAGCAAGCTTGGCAGGGTCTGGCGAGAGACAACGCTGCAGCTTAGACATGTCGCCCTGTATGAGCAGCGTGCCATGATGCAACATGTTTTTATTGCCACGGCTGAAAGCGCTGCCGGAGAACTTGCGTCCATCGCACACCATGTCGTTGCGACCGCTGACCTCGGCGGAGAGGCCAAAGAAGGCAAGCAAGTGCTTGATGACATCGAAGTGCTTTGACACATCGTAGCGAGCAGCAGGAGCGACAAAAGAGAAATTGACGTTGCCAATATCATGGAATACGGCGCCGCCACCTGTGCGACGACGCATAAGCTTGACGTCCATACGGCTCATAGCATCGAGGTCGCACTCGGCAAAGGGATTCTGATGCTGACCGATAACAACGACATTACTATTGACCCAGATATACAGCAAAACACCGTCGGCATCGAAATTGTCGACAAAATAGTTCTCAACAGCGAGGTTGAGATAGGGGTCGTTCTGCGTGCTTGTAATAATATAGTTCACAACAATAAAGTTTGTGTCTACCTAAAGAAGCGGTTGAGGTCGGTAGAGATAGAGATATAGTTAGGAGCCTGCCAGAGATGATAGTTGTTGTGCGAATAGGCTATCTCGAAGCCTTTGATACGGAAGGCGAAGCCGAAAGAGAAGCCAGACACATTGAGCGTCTCGGCAGCTTTCATCTCTTTGGTTTGACGGTAGTTGTAGCCTACACGAGCGAAGAAGGACTGTGTGATGTTGAGTTCAACACCCACATGGAGGTGCCGCCCCATGTTGTCGAAGAAAGTGGCGATGTCGCTCTGAGTCTTGACAGTGCCAGAGAAGGGGTCGACAGTGGTAGTAGGGTTGAGAGCATCGTCGTAGGCAAGATTCCAGTGCTGGAGCTCGGCAAGATTGACAAAGAGCCTGAAAGGCGCGTTGCGAAGCTTGTAGGACATACCGGCGGTAATCTCGTATGGCAGATGCTCCACATTGCTGGAGAAGGTTATAATCTGCGCTCCGATATTGCGTCCCATGACAGATGCCGAGAAACGGCGGCTGTCGCTAATATACGAGGCTGCCACATCGATAGCGAAAGCAAAGGCGCTGTAGCTGTCGTAATGCGAATAGATAGGCTTGAGGGTGGCGCCGATAAAGAAATTGGAGTCGATAGCCCTACCCCACCCTATGGAGAAGATATAGTCGGCGGCATGGAACGTGCCAGTGGAGACATCGTCGAAGGTGTAGCCGTCGAAAGAGCCGTAGGAGCAATAGCGCAAACCAAAGACCATAGTGCCAACTTTTTGAAACGTATGGGCATAGGCGGCAGTGCCAAAGCCCGACCCACGAAACATGGCTATATAGCCCAAGGCGATATTGTCGGAGAGCGGCAGCGCTATGAGCGACGGATTGTCGAGTGCGAGCGACACCGATGGCGAAGGCACGGCGAGGTAGTCCATGCCCAGAGCAGCAGAACGCGGTGCGGCAGGCATGTCGAGCACCGACAAAGAGGAAAGCCCTGCCACCTGCGACCTTGCGGGCGATGGCAGAAGGGCTATAAACAAAAGAAGTGGGAAAAGGGCAAGAAACCCTTTCCCACCTCTAAGGGAATATTTATTTCTTGTTTCTCTCATGACGGAGCAGATGACTCGGCTCGAGCGACATACGATCGGTTTCGAGCAGAGAGGCCACACCTTCCTCGATGCGACGCTGTGCCTGACAGGCTTCGCAATGGCAGTCTTCGTGATATTCACGAGGCTCGGTATAGGTGGTGATGACACCCTCGAAGTTGCGCAAGATAACCTTGTTGGGCGACTGGGAGATGACATAGTTGGGCATGACAGGTGTCTTGCCGCCACCACCGGGAGCATCGACGACGAAAGTAGGAATGGCATAGCCGGAGGTATGGCCACGGAGACCTTCGATAATCTCTATACCCTTGCTGACAGGGGTGCGGAAATGCTCAAGACCCATGCTAAGGTCGCACTGATAGATGTAGTAAGGACGAACACGGTTTTTGACAAGAGTCTGAACGAGTTTCTTCATCACATGCACACAGTCGTTGACACCGCGCAACAGCACAGTCTGGTTGCCGAGAGGTATGCCGGCGTCGGCAAGACGAGCGAGAGCGGCGCTGCTCTCTGGCGTCATCTCGTTGGGGTGGTTGAAATGGGTGTTGAGCCAGATAGGATGATACTTGTGAAGCATCTCGCAGAGGTGCTCGGTGATACGCATAGGACAGACAACGGGAGTGCGAGTGCCAAGACGCACTATCTCCACATGGTCTATTTTGCGAAGGCGAGAGATGATATACTCAAGGTGTTCGTCGCTGCACATGAGGCAGTCGCCACCGCTGAGGAGCACATCGCGGACGCACTCGGTCTTCTCGATATATTCGAGGGCGCGCTCAATACGGTCGGCTGGCGACTCATCGTCCTTCTGACCGGCAAAACGGCGGCGTGTGCAGTGGCGGCAGTACATAGAGCACATGTCGGTGATGAGGAATAGCACACGGTCTGGATAGCGATGAGTGAGGCCTGGCACCGGAGAGTCCTCGTCCTCATGAAGAGGGTCGAGAAGGTCGGCAGGAGCGATATTGCACTCAGCGCCAGAGGGTATGCACTGACGACGGATAGGGTCGTAAGGGTCGTTGGGGTCGATAAGAGAGAGATAATATGGAGTGATGGCCATACGGAACTTGGCGAGGGCCTTCTTGATACCCTCAGCCTCCTCGTCGGAGAAAGAGAAGTATTTGCTAAGCTGCTCGAAAGACTCTATACGGTTGCGTACCTGCCAATTCCAGTCGTTCCACTGCTCGTCGGAGACGTTTGGGAAAAGTTCTTTTCTACGATTGACCTGCATAAGCTACAAGATTTAGATTAAGAAAAAAAACAACAGGCAATAGGCGAAGCTACTGCCTGTTGAGAAAACTATTAAGCATAGAGCTCTTCAAAGATTTTGCGGAGTTTCTCGCTCTCGCGAAGCTCTTGAAGAGTGAACTCGGCATGACCCTTGGTGTAGCCGTTGCCCATAATCATATTGACATCAGCACCTATACCTTCAGCGCCAAGAGAGGCCTTGGTGAAGCTGGTGGCCATAGAGAAGAAGTATACGGTGCCGTCGTCCTTGGTGCAAAGGACAGCCGTCATCTCCTGGTCGGGGACATTGACACAATTGATGGTAACATCGGCCATCTTGCCGTTGGTAAGCTCATAGACGAGCTCGTAGACCTCGACAGGAGTCTTGCCGGCGACGCTGACAACGACATCGCAGAACTCAAGATCTTTGAGACGGTTGGTAGATCTTGGGCTGTTGGTAAGACCGATGACCTTGCCGGTAACGCCAACACGTTTTTTAGCCTCGTAGCAGCAGAGCATGCCGCTCTTGCCACCAGCGCCGAGGATGACGACATTCTGGCCATACTGGCAGAGCTTGGCGGTCTGAGCAGGAGCGCCGGCGACGTCGAGAGCAGAGAGAGCGAGCTTTTCAGGGAGGTCGGTAGGAATCTTGGCATAGATACCGCTCTCGAAGAGGATAGCCTTGCCCTTAATGTCGACCTGGTCGATTTCAGGACGGATTTCCAAAATTTCATCGATACGGAGAGGGGTGAGCGAGAGGCTGACGAGGGTAGCAATACGGTCGCCTTCCTTGAGGTCGATCTTGCCTTTCAGAGCGTCGCCAATCTTCTCAACGCGGCCGAGGAGCATACCGCCAGAGCCTGTACGACGGTTGCGATGCTTGCCCTGAAGCTCAACATTGAGGAGCATCTCTTTCTTGACTTCTTCCATAACACGCTCTTCGGAAGCACCTTCACCGGCCTGCTGCTTGGCATAGTTGTGAATATCGGTGAAAGAGGCGGAATCAATATTGAGGGTTTGGACGTCGATAAGGATTTCGTTGTCATAAATCTCGTCCATGTTGTTATCAACCTTGTTGGCTGGCTGAGGAAGAACGCCCTTAGGCTCAATGACACGGTGGGTACCGTACTTGTTACCTTTTTTCTGCATAATAAAAAAATATTAGTTAATTGATTAATAATACAATAATATTATCCCCACACTAAGCAGGAACAAACAAAGATACATTTTTTTTTTGAGATTTTCTAAACATTAATCAACAAGCGGCATGCTTGCTGTTGATAAATAGCGAGCTATCCGTCGAGACACTACCTGAGAAGTGTAACAGAGCCTTTCATCGTCAAGGATGACTTGGGATTGTAGCGCGGCGTGTAGTATGCCACATAGACATACGCGCCCTGCGGACATGGCGAGCCACGGAAAGTGCCGTCCCACGAGTCGTCGAGACCGTTGAGCGTAGCCACAAGAATGCCCTGGCGGGAATAGATATACGCCTTGAAGTCGAGAATATCCGTGCCAGAGAAGCGGAAACGATTGTTTGACGGCAGATTAGGTGTAAAAGCATTGGGTGCATAGAGCGAGATGGCATCGCGGCGCAGCACAAAAGAGGCGGTATCGACGCACCCCACCCCGCTCTCGACAGCAAGAGTTACAAGCATGGAGTCCTTGTCGAGCGGATAGCTGAACCAAAAGACGTCGGAGGTGTCTAACAGCACCCCGTCCGAATACCATTGACGAGAGACGACATTGTGCGAGACATCGGAGAGACGCACATCGGAATTGTCGAAAGTAACAAGGCGCGGCGAGGCATTGATAGAGGCCTGCACCGGACGGTCGACAAAGAAATCGAGATGCCATATACTGTCGCAGCCATGCACAGAGAAATAGTGATTGACGGGAGAGACCGTAGAATGGCGGTAGACCACAGAGTCCATCCACTTGAACGAATTGCCATAGCATACGCTCACCCTGTCGGTGTCGCAATAGGATGGTCGGACAATAAGGTGTAGTGTCAGCACCGAATCGCAGCCATCGTGAGAGTCGTAGAATACAGGATAGACGCCCTGCTTGTTGAACGAAATGCCTTCAAACATGATAGAAGCATTGTCGCAGATGGTATCGTAGACATCGTTGTAGAAAACATCGTATACCGTAAGGTCGAGATGCACGGCGCTGTCGCAGTCGTAAATAGAGCGTAGCATAACGTCGTAGTGTCCCTCGTTGCGGAACCGCTTAGCGCCCACCTTGTAGAACGAAGAGGCGCATATTTCCTTGGCAAAAGAGGTGTCGTAGACCTCGTGGACGACAAGGCGAAGCGTAACAAGGCTGTCGGAGCCGTGGATAGACGAGAAGAGGTGCCGCTTGACACCGGAGGCGGTGAACAGGCTGTCGCGCCAGACAATGGGCAATGCGTCGTTGCAGATGGAGGTGTCGTGGATGGTATGGAAGTTTTGCCAGACATGCAGCGAGTAGGTGATAAAGCTGTCGCAGCCAGCAACGTTGACGCGCCGAAGCACCGTGTCGGGATGAGAGGCATAGAACACCACGTCGGCAAAAGAGTGAGGCACACGATTTTCCACCAAGGTGTCGTGCTGTTCGTAGTAGGTGTTGTAGGCCTTTATCACCCTCATGCCCACAATACTATCTTCGCCATGCGAGCCATAGAAGGTAACAGCCACTATGCTGTCGCCAACAAAGCGGACGCCATTCCACATCATGGGCAGAAAGTTTTCGCACACCACACTGTCTATATTGTTATGGCAGTTGTACCACACATGCAGCGAATAGGTGATAACGCTGTCGCAGCCATTGGCATTAGGACGAACAAAGACGGTGTCTGACTGATGCTGATGGAAGGCAAGGGTGTCGAAAAAGACAGGGAGATAGTTCTCCACCACAGTGTCGTGCTGCTGATGATAGGTGTTGTACAGCACATTGAGAGACATCACCACAACGCTGTCGGCACCATTTTGCTGAAGGAGCGTAGCACTTTGAGTGGCAGGCGAGTAGAAGGTCTTGCCGTTCCACGACAAAGGCAAGAAATTCTGACAGACGGTGCTGTCGGCATAGACGGTAACATTGGGGTAGACATGCAACGAATATGTGATAAAGCTGTCGCAGCCCCACACATTACGCCTGAGCAGCACCGTGTCGGGCTGAGACCAAGTAAACGAGAGGTCGGCGAAACGTACTGGCAGACTGTTCTCGACGACGGTATCGTGATATTCGGAGATGGTGTTGTTGTGCCTGAAGAAGCGCATGGTGAGCAGGCTGTCCTCGCCATGCGAGCCCACGAGCATCTTTTGCTTAACGGCATCGTTGGTGAAAGTAACGCCATTCCACACCAAAGGCAAGAAGTTCTGGCACACATGACTGTCTGCCATAGCGGTAACATTGCGCCACACATGCAGCGAATAGGTGATAACGCTGTCGCAGCCGTTGGCATTGACACGCAGGAAAGTAGTGTCGGCATGACGGTCATAGAAGCTGATAGTGTCGAAGAGGACGGGGAGAGAGTTTTCGACAACGGTATCGTGCAAGACAAACGAAGTATTGCGCAGCACCTCAAATGCCATCACCACAGTGCTATCCTCGCCATGAGCGCCCGTAAAGACAACAGAGTCGGAACGAGAGGAGGAGAAGGAGACGCCATTCCACACCA
>JAZRVD010000040.1:0-3772 GCA_045598945.1 Bacteroidales bacterium
TCGCCTGCAGCGCGCCCTTATCAATTTCTTCCTCAACGAGGCCGCCGAGGCAGGCTATGTAGAGATCCAGCCGCCGCTCATGGTCAACGAGGCAAGCGGTCTTGGCACCGGCCAGCTGCCCGACAAGGAGGGGCAGATGTACGCCATACCGCTCGACGGCTACTACATGATACCTACCGCCGAGGTGCCTATCACCAACATCTACCGCGGCTGTATCGTCAAGCCGGAGCAGTTCCCCATCAAGCATGTGGGCTACTCCGAATGTTTCCGCCGCGAGGCTGGCAGCTACGGCAAGGATGTTCGCGGCCTCAACCGTCTGCACGAGTTCAGCAAGGTGGAGATTGTCGTCATCGAGCATCCCGACCGCTCTTACGACATGCTCGAGACCATGAAGGCTCATGTGGCCTCTTTGCTCGACAAGTTGGGGCTGCCTTATCATATCCTCAAGCTTTGTGGCGGCGACATCAGCTTCACCTCTGCTATGACCTTCGACTTCGAGGTCTGGAGCGCCGCTCAGCAGCGTTGGCTCGAGGTCAGCTCTGTCTCCAATTTCGAGACCTTCCAGGCCAACCGCATGAAGCTTCGTTTCAAGGACTCCGACGGCAAGACCAAGCTCGCCCACACCCTCAACGGCAGCGCCCTCGCTCTTCCGCGTATCATGGCTGCCTTGCTCGAAAACAACCAGACACCCGACGGCATCCTCATGCCCGTCTGTCTGCAGCCTTATCTTGGCTTCGACAAGATACAGTAGTCCTCGCTCAGCTTCACCTTTTCGTTAAGGCGATTGCATGATATTGTTAAAGGCGCTTCGTCTATGCAACGAGGCGCTTTTTGTTGTCCTTTTGGCTATTCAAGTTTTTGGTTTGTTTGTGAACAATCCTAAGGCAGAGAAGAAAAAGAGTCTGGTACTCAAACTTTGGAAAGGAATGATTAACACGTTTTGAAATAAAAATGTAATTTTGCAAAACAAAAGTTGCTAAAACGGACAACGTGCATTATTGCGACAATATGATGCTTTTATTGTATCAATTTTTTTTTGATAAAAAAGTAAACTAACAACTATATGACAGCAGATGAACTTCGCAACGAGTTGGGTAGTCTGATATGGAAGACTGCCACCAACCTCGTACATGGCGGCAAGGTGTCGCCAGTCCAGTTTATGGATTTTATGTTGGGAAGCCTGTTCTACCGTTTTATCTCTGAGGACGTTATCGACTACTGCAACAATCTGATGAGAGACGCCGGCGTGCCTGACCCCGACTATGCCAATATGCCCGACGTGATGGCGGAGAATGCCAGAGTGCAGATTGTCAATGCCAAAGGCTTCTTTATTCTGCCTTCACAGCTGTTTATCAATGTAGCCAACAAGGCAAAGAACAATCCTGAGCTCAATTCCACGCTGGCCAACAACTTCCGCGCCTTCGAAGAGAGTGCCATCGGTACTGCCAGCGAGAGAGACGTAAAAGGCTTGTTTGCCAACTTCAACACCAACGACCCCGGACTTGGCGGCACTGTCGCCGAGCGTTGCGAGCTTCTGGCAATGCTGCTCCAGAGTGTCCGCGACCTTGAGTTTGCCAAGTATCAGGACTCTGGCCTCGATGTCTTCGGCATCTGCTACGAGCACCTCATCAAAATGTACGCACTCAACTCTGGCACCAAGGGCGGCGAGTTCTATACTCCTGCCGAGGTCAGCCTCCTGCTTGCCAGAATTGCCGCAAGCGGCCGTACTTCGGTCAACAAGGTCTACGATCCTGCCTGTGGCAGTGGTTCGTTGCTTCTGAAATTCAAAGAGATACTTGGTACTAAGAATGTCATAGACGGCTTCTTTGGGCAGGAAATCAACCTCAAGACCTACAACCTCTGCCGTATGAACATGTTCCTGCACAATGTCAACTACGACCATTTCGACATACAGCAAGGCGACACGCTGAAGAATCCACGTCATGCCGACGAAGAGCCCTTCGACGCCATAGTGTCTAACCCTCCTTACTCCATACCGTGGGACGGCTCCAACGACACAACACTTATCAACGACCCTCGCTTCTCGCCTGCTGGTGTGCTTGCGCCTGCCAGCAAGGCCGACCTCGCCTTCACCATGCACATGCTCTCGTGGCTCTCTACCGAAGGCACCGCCGCCATTATCGAGTTTCCTGGTGTGCTTTATCGTGGTGGCGCTGAGCAGAAGATTCGTCAATATCTGGTAAGCAACAATTATGTTGATACGGTCATTCAACTGCCTCAGAACTTGTTCTTTGGCACCTCTATAGCCACCTGCATCATCGTCTTGAAGAAGAACAAGCCCGACAACCGCGTATGCTTCATCGATGCCAGCAACGAGTTCATTCACGAAGGCAACAAAAACAAGCTGAGTGATGAAAATATCAAGAAGATTTACGATACTCAGTTCAATAAGACGGAGGATGAATATTTTAGTAAGGTTGTAACAACAGCAGATATTGAGGAGCAGAAATTCAATCTCTCGGTATCCACATACGTGGAGAAAGAAGACACTACGGTAGAGGTAGATATTGACGAACTGAATGGACGCATCGCCCAGATAGTAGCTCGCCAGCAAGTGTTGCGCACAGAGATTGATGAACTTGTAAAGACAATATAGGAATATGGAAGAAATAGCTAATACTCAAAGCATAATGCCTGACAAATTGTTGGTAGATGATACATCTTGTATCATTGAAGCAGCACGCGATTATGCCTATCGTGCCGTCAATAAGGCTTTGACCATACGCAACTGGCAGTTGGGCGAACGCATTGCTCGCGAACATTTGGATGATAAGGGCAGGGCTGAATATGGTAAGCAAGTTATTTCTAATCTTGCTACTATCCTTACAGAAAAATATGGGCAAGGATTTGATCGAATTTCTCTTTATAATTACGTACGGTTTTACAATATGTTCCATGAAATTGTTGACTCACTGCGTCAACAATCTGCAAAAGTGGACGCAGTGAGTCCAAAATCTGCAAAAGTGGACGCAGTGAGTCAACAATTGCTGCCGTGGACTTTATATCGCGAGCTGATACGTGAGGATATGGCTCGATACAGTGTGCTTAATGGCAACGAGCAGTTGTTCTAAGCCAAATATCTCACCTATCTGCCTACCAAAGAGCAGCTCGTCAGGGAAATTGAGCAACAGAAATACATTTTTGAACAACAAAAACAAGAGGACTGAAATTATGGAAACTATTGAACAAATGATAAAGAGACTTTGCCCCGACGGGGTGTCTTTTTATAGATTGGAAGATTTTTCAACACAACTTTCTGGAATGTCTGCTGTTAGTGGTAAATGGAAAGAAGAAGGAAATTGCCAGTTTATAGATTATATGAATGTCTATAAGAATATAAGCATTGATGTAAATGATCTTCCATTTGCAACAGTAAAAAATAAAAATAAGCAGACTGTTTTACAAAAAGGAGATGTTCTATTTACAAGTGCTTCTGAAACACCAGATGAATGTGCTCTTGCTGCCGTAATAGAAGATGATATTGCCAAGGGCATATTCTTGGACGACCATCTGTTTGGTATCCGTGTTAAAGATGATTGGAAAGACAAACTTCATCCTGCATACCTTAAATATATATTTAGAGCACCATGTTTTCGTAAGGAAGTCAACAAGTCTGTCAGAGGAGTCACTCGTTTTTACATTTCCAAAACAGATTTTATGAAATCGTCAATTCCAGTACCACCAATGCCTATTCAAGTATGCATTGCAGACTTTCTCGACAAGATGACAGCGCTTACAGCGGAGCTTACAG
>JAZRVD010000041.1:0-3346 GCA_045598945.1 Bacteroidales bacterium
GTGGCGGCTTAAGTGAAAGTCGGGGCGGCTGTGAATGCCTTCCAGTTCCTTGTAACCAAAAGGAAACTCAAATTCAATATCGGTTGCTGCATTGGCATAGTGTGCCAGCTTTTCGTGGTCATGGAAACGATATTTCCCGACAGGCAGCCCCAAAGAGAGGTGCCACTGCATGCGTTCTTCCTTCCACTTCTCAAACCATTCGAGCTCACTGCCAGGACGTACAAAAAACTGCATCTCCATCTGTTCAAACTCGCGCATGCGGAAGATAAACTGACGAGCTACAATCTCATTGCGGAAAGCCTTTCCAATCTGGGCAATGCCAAAAGGAATCTTCATGCGGCCGCTCTTCTGCACATTGAGGAAATTGACAAAGATGCCTTGAGCCGTCTCTGGACGCAGGTACAGCGTGTCGCTATCGTCTATAACACTGCCCATCTTGGTAGCAAACATCAAGTTGAACTGACGCACATCGGTCCAGTTGCGTGTGCCGCTGATAGGGCAGACAATCTCAAGGTCGAGGATAAGCTGCTTCAGCCCAGCGAGGTCGTTGGCGTTCATCAACTCGGCATAGCGTCCGCGAATTTCGTCAATCTTCTTTTGATGTTCTAAAACGCGAGCATTGGTGCTGACAAACTGCTTGCGGTCGAAAGCCTCGCCGAAACGTTTGGCGGCTTTCTCCACCTCTTTCTTAATCTTATCCTCAATCTTAGCGATATGGTCCTCGATAAGCACATCGGCACGATAGCGCTTCTTGCTATCGCGATTATCGATAAGAGGGTCGTTGAAAGCGTCAACATGGCCGCTTGCCTTCCATATCTTAGGGTGCATAAAGATAGCACTGTCGATACCAACGATATTCTCGTGATATTGCACCATAGCACGCCACCAGTATTGCTTTATATTGTTTTTCAACTCTGTGCCCAGCTGACCGTAATCATATACAGCACCCAGACCGTCGTATATTTCCGACGAAGGGAAGATAAAGCCATACTCCTTGGCATGGGCAACCACTTTCTTGAAAAATTCTTCTTGATTAGCCATTTTATATTGTTATTTATTTACAGACAATATTTTATACTTAATAGACAATTGATGGACAAACATCAATTTTCGCTCAAACTGCTATTTGTTATATACAAGATTAACGTCATATAGAAAACACGAAAACACAAAATTTGCAAAACAACATTCTCCAAAACAAATTGCAAAATTAAAACTTTTTTTCAATAGAATACTCTCAAAGCAACGATACTTGTCAACAACAAAAAATATTTATACAAATATCATTTACAAATAATGCAACATATATTGAACAACAAGATAGAATACTGATGTTATAAAGAAGAAATACAACTTAACATAACGGAAATTCTATCTAAAAACAAAAAGAAAACTGGAAAAGTCTGTTAAAGAATCTTGTCAATATCAAATTATTCAAAGAAATGTAAATCTCCGAATAATTTTGAAAATAAAACTTTGAAATTGGACAAGAAATTTTTTCAAAAAAAACAGACAAAATAATTACGCAAAATTCGTTAAATTATTGTTACGGTGAAAAAAAGTTTTAGAGCGTAAACTAATAGTTATTGAAAGATTAAATGTCGAAAATGTCGGATTTTTTTATAATCCATTGTCCATTAGATTTTCCACCTTCACGTTCAAGCAGTCCCAATTTTTGAAGTTTTGCAATATCACGTTGTATAGTACGCGGTGTAGCATTTATATGTTGCGACATTTTTGTAACGCTTATAAAACTATTTGTTTCAATATATTTTAATATAATGCGCTGTCTTTCTGTTAATTCATTTACATCATCTGATATATCCTTATCATTATCTTTGTTTAATTCCAAATCCTGAGTAATAAAACTAGGATGACATGGTATTTCTATCAGAAAATAAGACCGAGCGTCATCAGTTTTAATAGTTGCTGCAGGTGAGCCGTTTTTAGACAACTCTTTTTGTATAGTCGGAATACCCGTGCTTCTACCTTCTGTAAGTTGAAGATCCTTGAGAAATTCCCCTAATCTACGGTTACGATATCTGCGCGTACAAAGTATTTTGGCTTCATGTATATCGTCCATGCTTATAGTATGATTTGGACCAGCAAAACTTAGAATACTTATTTTATCGGGTTCAATAGTTATTTCAACAGGTTCTCTTTCTTGATAGTCACGATGATAAAGGGAATTAACAACAGCTTCTTCTAATGCCTGATATGGATAATTGAATGTTATTAAAGAATGAGCATCTAATTTTTGCTTATGTATATTTTTACGAAGGATATTTGCAGAAAGAGTATTCATTGTGTCTTGTATCATACGAGGCACAGGACCTTTTATAACAGGTAATTCTATCATATTGTTTGGATTTCGTTTACGACCTTCCGGAAAAACGACAATCTCGACTTGAGTGTACTTGAAAAATTTATCAGGATGCTCAGAAAACATCATAGCCGCCACATTGCGAATTATAGGACCATCAGCAGTCTGTTCTATCAAATCCATTTGGTCAAGTATTGACCATAATTTTTCACCAGTAATTTCATCTTCTGCTAATGTACTTTTAACATTAGCTAAATAGTCGCGTAAAACTATTGTAGAAATATCTTCAATTTTTATATCCACATTGCCACGATCATCAAAAGGCACACGGTTGGCAAGACTTCGTAGCTCCTCTTCATATTCAGCTTTTGGCACAGTACAACTACTATTGTATCTAATATAGTAATTATATATTTTATGTTTAGCTGTTATTCGTTCAGGAACTTTATATGGACGTCTTTCGCCAGCCGCAACTTTGATAACAAGTATAGTCTTACCATCAACATTCTCAATAAATAAACGTGGCTGATAAAATGGTTGTATAAGATTATTATATCCAATCATTGACTTCTCAATTGCCTCAACTGAATTTATATCTATACCCTTGACTGGTCGAATGGCTTGACCATTTTTTTCTTCCACGCCAACAATAATATAACCTCCTCCTGTATCTTCAAAATCATTGGCAAAAGCACATATTGTACGATATATTGAATCTGGATTCCAACCAACTTTGTAATCAAGTTGATTGTTTTCAACAGCCTTACCGTTAAGCAAATCTTCTATGTTTATATGTAGTGCCATAGATATATATGTTATTGTTTTATTATTAAATTTTTATTACGGATTTCTTTTACGACAACCTTTACGACATACTATACGACAACCTTTACGACATTCTATACGACATACTATACGACAACCTTTACGACATTCTATACGACATACTATACGACAACTTAATTTAAAATACTCTTGTATAGTACTTTATAACTGCTATCTATACGACAACCTATACGACAT
>JAZRVD010000042.1:0-11496 GCA_045598945.1 Bacteroidales bacterium
TGTTGTACCTAAATTATTAGCTGCTGATGGTTGATATTTACATCTGTATTTATGATTTATATCTGCTATTTTCTTTAATTCTTCAGGATTGCCTATATTTTTATATAATGTTACTTCAAGAATAACACCTTTTATTTCTCTACGCTTAATAGATGTACTGCGGTAACTGATTTTTAAATCATTAGAGGATAGTGTTGTGATTTGACCATCTTCGGTTAGAAACTTAAATGTTTTTATTAATTTAACAATAGAACACCCTCTACACCCACAATTGCCGTAAACACCAGATGCTATTGTTCCTGGCAAGTCTGTTAAACCTTCAAAACCAACAATACCTTTCTCTACCATTATTTTTGAAAGAGTCGACACATTTACTCCACAATCACAAATAATTGAATCGTTCGTTTCATACCACTTGTTGATTTTTTTAGTACATATTATATTTTCTATTGAAAAAGATGGAAGAAAAAGCGTATTCGATGAATATCCTATTAAAATATATGGCGCATTTATTGCTTGTAATTTTTTTACTATTAATATTAACTCTTCTTGTGTTTCTGGATAATAAACAGTTTTCACCATACTTCCAGCTTTTTCAAAAGCTTCCTTGTTTGATTTAATCCATGAAATTCTCTGTAATGATATATTATGTATTATTTCCATATATTTTTTAGATAAAACTGTCCATGATGTATAAAATAATTATTATTGACAGCCAATATCTTAGAATATGATTATGTATTAATTAATTTATTTGATTACCTTTTTTAATATCTCTCCAACAACAGGTATTGCAACAAGAAAAGATTTCTCTTCTTTGTCAAATACCCATGTTATACTTATTAGCGATATTATCAATGTTGATGATATTGTTGTCAGTATAAGTGTATACAAATCTGAGCTAAAAAGAGTTCCAACAAAATAGGTAAGCACATAATCGATTATCGCAAGAGTAAATATCCTGAAAACAACCTCTTTGCAATATCTCTTTATATCAAGATTAATTAGTCTCCGCATATATATCGTCCTTGCTATCACGCATGCAACGCCTCCTATCACCCAAACAAAATACGCAAGTGTACCTGATTGCGTATACCTTAAAACAATGTAAAACAGTGGAATTGTTAAAATTTTTATTGAACTGATTATTATTTGATGAGTTTTGATATTCCCATTAGCATATACTGCATAAATTAAAGGATATTGGAATGCGTAAAAAAGGTAAAATAAAAAGATAACTCTAATCAAATTGGGAGTCATCGCTGGGTATTCACCAAGCCATATATCAAGGATATATTCTATATTAAGAATAACAGGGATAGATATCAATAGCTGAAATATGAATGAAATTTTTGTAGACGCAAATATCAACTTAAAAAAATATGAATAGTTGCCAGCAGCATACGACTTTACTATCTGCGGATTATATGCCTGTGCCATATTGGTTGTAAAAATCAAGATCCCAGAATTTACTTGATTGGCTATGCCAAGCGCAGCGTTAGCTGTTAAGCCAAGTATACGATTAAAGAAAATACTAAAACATTGTTGAGCTCCAATTTCTGCTCCATTAACCAACATACTTAATCCAGAATATGACGCAAATTCTTTGACAAGTGATTTGTCCCAAAACCACAGATATTTTGTATCTTTTATTTTTATGACACAATAAAGAAAATATAGAACAAAAACAAGAATAGAAGATAGCATCATCAAGCCACCATAATATATCAACCTATCGTATAAACAATATGCAAGACTTATTACTATTAGCAACTTAAACACTATTTCTGCTATACTAATAAAAGCGTATGCATCCATCCTCTCATGTGCAATAATATTTGAATGAAATGGTGTTTGGATAACACTTATAGCAAATGTTACTATGGAAAATTGTAACACCCAGTTGGCTGCAACAACTCTATCAGACGGAATGTCGAGGTGATTATTCAAAAAATAAACTCCTACCGCTTCTATCAATAGCACCAGACTAAATGATAAAATGCAATGGCTGTTGATTGCCATGGCGTATATTTCATTAAGCCTTTTTGAATCACCCTTTCCCATTTCAAATGTCAAATAGCGCGATGTAGCATTTGTCAGTGCAGTACGCAAAAAACTAAAAAATATAACTACACTGCCTATAACATTATACAGTCCAAAATCTTCAACTCCAATATATTTCAATAGCAGTCTGGTAGCATACAAATTTATTGCAAGCACCAGAATCATCCTGATATATAGATATATCGAGTTTCTTATTAATAATTTTGGATTGCTACTCATTTCCAACATATTTTTATCCCTCTACCGCCTCTTTCATACAATCCACGATATATTTCACATCATCGTCAGAGACGCATGGACCGGCAGGAAGGCAGACGCCTGTCTTGAAGATAGATTCGGCTACGCCGTTAAGATAAGCTGGATTGTTCTTGTAGACTGGCTGTAGATGCATGGGCTTCCATACCGGACGGCACTCAACTTTCTTGGAGAGCATATAGACTCGCAACGCCTCCACATTGTCGTTAGGCTGACAGTCCGTAACAGCCGTGCCTACTGCCTTGATAGAATTTGCAGCACCGCCTATTGCTGTCTTGACAATTTCTTGATATACTTTTTCTTGCCCCTTAACTCTTAACTTAGGATCAATAGTTGCGGCACAGAGCCAATAGTTGCTGTCGTAACGAGAATCGTTGGGCTGCTCGTGAAGTGTTATACCTTGTACATCTTTCAGCAACTCCTTATATAACGCCTGCACATGTTTGTGATGGGCTATGTGGTCGGCAATGACGGTCATCTGGCCTCTGCCTATACCGGCACAGACATTCGACATACGATAGTTATAGCCAACGGTGGTATGCTCGTAGTATGGGTAGGCATCGCGAGCCTGGGTGGCGTACCACATAATAGTACTGGCATGCTCCGGATTATTACAGATAAGAGCTCCTCCACCAGAGGTGGTTATCATCTTGTTGCCATTGAAACTCAACACACCAAACCTACCAAAAGTGCCAAGTACCCTACCCTCGTATCTCGACCCCATACCCTCAGCGGCATCCTCTATCACAGGTATGCCGTATTTGTCGGCAACAGCCATAATCTTGTCTATCTTATATGGCATGCCATATAACGCCACAGGAATGATCGCTTTGGGATATTTGCCTGTCTTCCACTTGCGATCGAGAATCGCTTTTTCAAGAAGTTCAGGCGACATGTTCCACGTGTCGGGCTCAGAGTCTACAAATACAGGTGTCGCACCAAGATATGTAACAGGATGCGATGAGGCACAGAAAGTAAAACTCTGCACAAGAACCTCGTCACCCTGCCCTACTCCACAGGCAAGAAGCGCCAGATGTATTGCCGCCGTACCCGACGAGACACATACCGCCTTGCTATTAGGCAAGCATCCATCATCTTTTGAAGACGAGAAATTTTGTTTGACAAAAGCCTCTATATCTTTCTCAAAGGCATCTACATTAGGTCCCAAAGGAACAACGTAATTGGTGTCGAAGGCCTCTTTGACATACTTCTGCTCATAGCCCTCACTTGACATGTGTGCAAGACACAGATATATAGTCTTTCTTTCGTCAGCCATAGCCGTATAATTTGGCACAATGCACGCATTATGCTTGCAATCAACATACATTTACTTGGCTCGAAGTAATAAATAAGGGTAAAAAAAGAAAGTGGAGCCGTACCTTTTTGCTGCTTGTCTACTCAACTGTAGGGTCTGGACTCCCTTTTCCACATAAACAAGAGCGGCTGCGGATCCACTTATGTTATATTGCATCTCAGTACAATACAACCCGTGGTGCACCCTCCTCCCGTTATTCCGTTGTGGAAGTGAATTGTCCAGATTCACAGTTGATTGGAATAACACAGAAATTGCGCTTTCTTTAATGAATATACTGTCTATTCAATTTTGCAAAAGTAGCATTTTTTTTTGACACCACTAAATTTATTTTCAATAACTCTTTGCCTCCTTAATACTTTGTTAAGTAATAATAAGGTATTTATTATATGTAAAAATCATCTTATCTCTGTTACATTTTATTGCCATAAGACAAAAAAACAAATAATATATCACTATTACATACATACTTACATATATATAGAAAAAAATATTTTGTCAATTGAAAAAATCATTGTATCTTTGCACTCCGAAAACGATGGGGTATTAGCTCACTTGGCTAGAGCGTTTGACTGGCAGTCAAAAGGTAATCGGTTCGATTCCGATATACTCCACAAAGAGGCTAAAGCCTCTTTTTTAATATACTTCGGGGTATTAGCTCATCTGGTAGAGCGTTTGGTTCGCAATCAAAAGGTGGTCGGTTCGAGTCCGATATACTCCACTCAATCGCATCCTAACAACACAGTTACTCACTCCCCACATCATATTTATTTCTTTTTGCGTACCTTTGCAAAAAACATTCACCTATGAATACCAATTCTATTCTATTGCTTTGCGCCGTACTACCGGTCTTTGCAATACTGATATTCATCTACTACAAAGATACTCAAAATAAAGAGCCATTATGGCAACTCATCAAATGTTTCCTTGTGGGCTGTTTTTCCGTTTTGCCTGCCATACTTCTTGAAACGATCTTAAGCTTTCACCAGCCATCCGGCATTATAGGACAACTTTTCGACGGCTATATTGTAGCCGGGTTTAGCGAAGAGCTAACAAAACTATTACTATTAGCACTTTGTATTTGGAGAAGCAAATACTTTGACGAATATTTCGACGGCATCGTCTACGCCGTATTTATCTCCATGGGCTTCGCTTGTGTCGAAAACATTCTCTATGTCTTCAATGAAGAAGAGTTCGTCGCCTCATTCACACTATCTTTGATGCGCGCACTACTCTCCATACCTGGACATTTCCTTTTTGCCGTAGCTATGGGCTATCACCTCTCCCTGGCTAAATTTGACTACAACAACAAATTCAAACACCTTTGCTACGCCTTGCTGCTCCCATGGTTTTTGCATGGCACCTACGATGCATTATTGATGCTCAGCGACTATATCTCTCAATGGACTAACTATATCCAAATAGCCCTGTTCTTTGCTTTCATCTATTTCGACATAAAAATGTGGAAGCTTGGCCTGCGTCGCATCAAAGCTCTACAAGAACTCTCTAAACAACAAGACTTCGACCGCAAAAACCCATTCAACGGCTTTCAATGGAATTTCTAATTCTACCCCACCCTCATCAATCATATACAACCTCACCATTTTATAATGACACGTCTACACTATTGGCTTCACGCTAAAAATCAATATAGCATTCACTCCCCTTTTATTTTCGACCTTTATCGACATGTATTATTTACAAGAAACAATACAAAACACTTTTTTGCCCATTCAAGATACTCCCAACTTTGCTACATGTTTGCCAACTACTACAACCTCAACATTGTCAAACAATCCGACTTTTATACATTACTCCAAGGCAACAGCAGTATCAATAAAGTCCTCATCTTTAAAAAGCCTCACAAAACTAAAGAATCCGAAATCGCTTGGAAAAAACTAATAAACGATGCAAACTACCAAGTCAGCATCGACATCTTTGACATCGGCATCCTTCTAAAAAATCCCCACCTCCACAAACAGCACTTTTTACTGCGATAATAAAAAAAGAGCACTCTTTCGAGTACTCTTTTTTTACAAACTATATCCAATATAACTATGTGGCGTTATACTCTTTATACGTTTCTTTACCTCTTCCCCAACATCCAACGTCTCCACAAACGAAGCAATAGTCTCTGGCGTAACCTTGCTATTTGTTCGCGTCAATTCCTTCAACGCCTCATAAGGGTTAGGATATCCCACACTGCGCAATATCGTCTGTATCGCCTCCGCCACAACAGCCCAATTACTGTCCAAATCATCATATATCGCCTGCTCATTCAACAACAACTTATTCAACCCTTTCTCTATTGATGACAACGAAATAATAGTATGAGCTATCGGAACACCTATATTCCTGCTCACCGTCGAATCTGTCAAATCTCTCTGCATTCGCGATATTGGTAGCTTATGACTCAAATGTTCAAAAATAGCATTAGCCAACCCAAGATTACCTTCAGCATTCTCAAAATCTATCGGATTAACTTTATGCGGCATTGCAGAACTGCCAACTTCTCCTGCTTTTATCTTCTGCTTGAAATACTCCATCGACACGTATGTCCATATATCTCTACACAAATCTATCAATATCACATTCAACCGTTTGCAACAATCAAAGAATGATGCCATAAAGTCATAATTCTCTATCTGTGTAGTATACGCCAATCTTTCCAAACCCAAAGCCTCTGATACAAATGTATCACCAAACAATCTCCAATTATTTATCGGATACGCTGCCAAATGTGCATTAAAGTTACCTGTCGCTCCTCCAAACTTCGCACAAAATGGAATACTATCCAAGCTAACCAACTGTCTACGCAGACGATAGGCAAAGACCTTTATCTCTTTTCCCAATGTTGTAGGCGATGCCGGCTGGCCATGTGTATGCGCCAACATCGCTATATCTTTCCATTCCTGCGCTCTTTCATCAAGCATCATCAACACGCGCTCGTATGCCGGACGAAGCACCTGCTCATAACATTCCTTCATCGACAATGGAACTGACGTATTGTTAATATCCTGCGAGGTAAGGCCAAAATGTATAAACTCTTTATACTCACTCAACCCTAAAGCATCAAAATGACGTTTTAGATAATACTCAACAGCCTTGACATCATGATTGGTTGTCTTTTCTATCTCTTTTATCTCTTCAGCATCTTTTTCCCCAAAAGTAAGATAAATATCTCTTAATTGCTGTTTTTTACCCTCCGTCAGCATAGCTTTAGCAAAGCCAAGCTCCTCATTTAGAGCTATAAAATACTCTATCTCTACTCGTACTCTGTAACGTATCAACGCACCTTCTGAAAAATAAGATGCCAGCATTTCAACCTTGCCACGATAGCGTCCGTCTATCGGCGTTATTGCATTCAATGTATTCATTATTTTACTTTTTTATATTTTTTTCACTTCTATATCCACACCTTCCATCCTGCTATTCATAAATTCATACTTCTCCAACACCTTCCACAACGTCCTGCTCTTTGTGGCATCACGCAACGCCTTTGCATATACCTCGTTATGCATATCTGTACCTAAAAAGTCTATCCATCCTCTATCTATCATATCCAATGCCTTCCGCTTTGCCTCTCTACCATAAAAACCACTCAGCGACAAAACATTGCACTGAAATAACACTCCTTGATCTTTTAATTTTTCCAACTGCTTTGAATTATTGTCTAAATACACATACCTCTCGGGATGTGCCAATATTACCTCTCTGTCTTGCATCTGCAAATCGTATATTGTTTGCTCAAAACCCATTCTTGGATGATGCAATGACAACTCCAGCAATACATATTCCTCTTTCCCTATAGTTAAAAAACGATTCTTGTTTGCCCTCTGTTCAAAACTATCGTCTATCCTATACTCGCCACCTACACCTATCAACTCCATCTCTATACCCTCACCGCGAATTACTTTACACATCTCCAAATACCTTTGCTTTATATCCTCTTCATCATTTGGAAATCGCGGGAACTGAAAATGCGGAGTAACATATATCTTTTTATATCCCACTTCCCACATTGTCCTTATACACGACATCGTCATCTCTATACTCTTCGACCCATCATCTACACCTGGCAACAGATGATTGTGCATATCTACACCCAATATTTCAAATATCGGGTCCACCTTTGACTTAAACAAATTAAAAATACTCAACATATCTTTTATTTATTTTATTCAATTCGAACTATATTCGCACCAACAGCACGCAACCGCTCGTCTATATACTGATATCCCCTATCTATCTGTTCTATATTATCTATTACGCTCTTACCATCAGCACTCAATGCCGCTATCAACAACGACACTCCAGCCCTAATATCTGGTGATACCATATTTACACCTCGCAAATTATACCGCCTATTCAAACCTATAACAGTTGCCCTATGCGGATCGCACAATATTATCTGCGCCCCCATATCTATCAACTTGTCCACAAAAAACAACCTGCTCTCAAACATCTTTTGATGTATTAACACACTACCCTTTGCCTGCGTAGCCACCACCAACGCAATACTTATCAAGTCTGGCGAAAAACCTGGCCATGGCGCATCAGCTATTGTCATTATAGAACCGTCCATAAACCTCTCTATCTCGTAACTCTGCTGACTCGGCACATACAAGTCATCTCCCTTTTGCCATACCTCTACTCCCAACCTTCTAAAGACCTGTGGTATCAATCCTAAATGCTCTACCTGTGCATTCTTTATCGTTATATCACCTTGTGTCATCGCCGCCATGCCTATAAAACTGCCTATCTCTATCATATCCGGCAACAACCTATGCCTGCAACCATGCAACTCCTTCACTCCCTCTATCGTCAACAGATTAGACCCTACACCTTTTATATTCGCACCCATGGCATTCAACATATTGCACAACTGATACACATAGGGCTCACACGCAGCATTCATTATTGTTGTTACTCCCTCCGCCATTACCGACGCCATTATTATATTCGCCGTTCCTGTTACACTCGCTTCATCCAACAGCATATAACACCCTCTTAACTTATCCGCCTTTACTTCACAACAACTTACCAACATTCTCTCCTCTCCTTGCACTGCGCACATCTTTTGTTCCACAATAGCACCAAGCTTTTGAAAACCTATATAATGTGTGTCTAACCTTCTTCTCCCTATCTTGTCCCCACCAGGTTGAGGCAATATAGACTTCCCACACCTCGCAAGCAACGGACCAACCAACATTATACTTCCCCTCAACATCATTGCCTGATTCATAAACTCATACGTCTCAAATACTCCTTCTTCTATTTCCTCTGCCTGAAACTCAAAAGTTCTCTCCCACTTGTTTTCTCCTTTGTGCAACTCACATACCTTTACTCCTATCAACTGCAACAAATCTATCAACTTATTTACATCTCTTATATTCGGTATGTTTTCTACTACAACCTTGTCTTTTGTCAATAATACGGCACACAACACCTGCAAGGCTTCATTTTTTGCTCCTTGCGGTACTATATCTCCTTTTAACTTATTACCTCCTACTATCTCAAATGACGACATACTCTATTTCTTTTTACGTTTATGTTTCTGCTTTTTTTCCTGACTTTCCTCTGCATGCACCTCATCTTCATACAAAACTATCTCCTGTTCACCCATATCACTAATTCCTCCTTCACTCAACTCCATCAACTGTTTTCTTATCACATCATCTCCCACTTGCTCATTATTATACAGCTTATACAATCGTTTCATATTTTGTGCCAACAGCTTTATCAACTCCTCACGTTCTTCTCCCTCTTCATATGTACTAACACTCCTCACCATACTTTCCAACAACTTGCCATAATGCCCATATTTTGCCCTTTCCTTGCTCACTTCTATCCTTTCAGGAGAAAAATGCAACGTTTTGCTATTCACCTCCTCATACGGATAATCTACATCCAACTCACCTTTCGACATTATCATCAAATGATCCCATAACTTATGTTTATAGTCTGAACTGTCACGCACATGAGTATTTACCTGCGACATAACACCTATTATAGACTCCACCACTTTATTACGCTTGTCTCTATCCTCTATACTTTTTGCATACTCTACCAACTTGCGCACATTTCTGCCATAATCTATAAACTCCAATTTTTCTCTCTGTGTATTATATTCCATTTCTTACATTTTTACCAATTCATATATCCATACATATTCCTCCCCCACATTTCATCATACATCATACCATTAACAAACGGCATACCAAAATAATACGGCATCATCATACCTATTCCTTCTACCCTATAATATTCAAAATAGATACTTAAAAGACTTTTCTCTGACAATTTATAATTTATATTTCCTTGAAAACCTATAGCACTACTTTTATGCAATCCTTTTTCTCCATAATATGACATCACGCCACCATCAATATAAAACAAAGTAGCTGCTACAAGCATCCTTTCTGATATTTTATACATTCCTCCAACACTCAATATTTTTACTCCTTTTCTACGTCTTGGCGACAAATCCCTACTTCTCTCCATACTACAATCACCCATCAACCTTTGATTCATCAAACCTACTCCAAAATTTAATACAAAATTCTCATTAACCTTATAATCTATTTCTACATTCATATTATTATACGTCATACCTAAACCATATCCATCTATAACTCCCATACCTGCACTAACCATTCCACCTACCCTACCCTCTTCATCATCACTCACTCGCCTATATTGACCTTTTACAATTACACCACTACACACCATCAAAATAAAACATATTATAGTCAAACACCTTTTCATAACATACTATTTATAATTCCATCAATCTCATAAAACTTTCTGGTATCTTTGTCTCAAATTCCAACTTCTTTTTCAATATTGGATGGACAAAACATAACTTATATGCATGTAACGCCAATCTATTAATAGGAGAGACATCTTCTTTATATCCATACATCGGATCATGCACTACAGGATGTTTCATTTCTCTTAAATGAACCCTTATCTGATTTCTCCTTCCTGTATCCAACTTCAAATCCAACATTGTATATCTTCTACTTCTACTTATCACTCTATAATTTGTTATTGCCTCTTTTCCCCCATTATCTTCATTAGACGACAATACACAATATTTTCCATCCGTCAGCCAACTCCTTATAACTCCACTATCTTCTTCAACATTTCCCCATGCCACTGCCACATACTTTCTATCATATACCATTCCCTTCCAATCTTCTTCAAATTGCCTCGACACCTCTTTTGTTTTTGACACTATCATCAATCCAGACGTATCCCTATCCAATCTATGAACTATATGTGCATGACACTTCTTATGTGTATATACAAAATACTTATTCAGCACAGATATTACTGTCTCGTCTTTTACATTTTTACTATACGACAACAAGCCTTCTTTCTTATTTACAACCAACAAATATTCATCTTCATATACTATATCCAATCCTCGAGGTGTAAATCTTTCATAATATCCCCTCTTTTCCAAACTTACAATCATGCCAGCATGTAAAGGAAAATTAAACTGCGATACCTTTCTCCCATCTACATACACCTCATGCGCCATTATCTCTTTCAACTTCGTTCTACTTACACCTACAAGCTTTTTCCTTAAAAACTCCATCAACTCATCACTTTCTTCAACTCTATATTCTATTTTCTTCATTTTTTCTCCACTGTTTCACGTGAAACATATTTTCACTATATTATTAACAATTTTATCTCTATTTTCAACATCACTCACCACCATATCATATTAATTTTCACCTAATATATATATATAATCTACTTCACATTTTTTTACTTCACTTATAAACATTCAATGTTTCACGTGAAACATATTTATTTTATCTTATCAACAATTTGAATGTGATTATTAACAA
>JAZRVD010000043.1:0-7681 GCA_045598945.1 Bacteroidales bacterium
AGAGGCTCAGAAAGGGCCGCCACTGCCAACACTTTTTGATTAGGGGGGCTTACTTTTGGAGAAATGCAACCCGAAGCCAGTATTTACTTGGCTCCGGGCAGATAATTTATGCTATTTTGAATTTTACCGGACAGCAATAAATCAAAATGAAACTATTTCACAAAACAATTTTTGCCTTTGCTGCAGCATGTCTCCTTTCGTTCGCTCTTTTCTCATGCGTCAGCAAGGAGGAGAAGGTCGTTAACGATTTGCAAAACCTCTACGAGGATGTCAAAGAAAACTCCGAAAGCTACACCGACGAGGATTGGAACAATGTTATGGAGCGTTACGATGCTATAAAGAATGACTTCGAGCTTTGCAATTTCACCAGCGAGCAGACGAAGGAGATAGGTCGTGTACAAACCAAGCTGGACCTCATCGTATATAAGAAAGCCTTGGGAGATGCTGTCTCCAAAAGTACGGATGCCTTTGGACAGGCTGTCAACTTTTTAGAGGGTGCTACGCAAGGTCTGCAAGAAGCTCTGCAAGAGGAGCTCACCGACATCGATGACGAATAAAGCCCTCGGTCTTTCTGACGTATACCAGCAAAGTTTTATTGTTCGATTGCGATACGACATGCAAACGATATACACAAAAACAGCGGCTACACATTTGAGATATTGTGTAGCCGCTGTTAGTCTGTATTGGTTAGTCTGTTTGAATTTGCTGCAAGCTGTATGCTGTAGATGTCTTTACTGTACTACAAGTACATCGTTAGAGATTTCTTCCGTTTGTTACCATACCAGGCGCACAGCATGGCCTTTGCTTTTAGTATTATTACCAGTGCTATAGTGATAGTTGTAATTTCTTTCTGGATCCGGTGATGTGAATATAAATGCATAGTTTGGATCTTCAGATGACACCGCTACAGAGAAATAATAATATCCTTGTTCTTGGACGCAAAATACGCCATCCTCTTTAGACCACAATCCAGTAGCTGGGAAGAATACAGCGCCTGCTGCTTCCATCTTGTCCCACTCTTCATTAGTATATTCATTTATGGTACATGTAGAAGGGGTGTCAAAGGGAGCAAACTTATAAACCGCTGAAGCAAAAGAAAGCCCATCGGGAAGGATAAACTGATCGGGCAGAAGGACAAAGCCATTGATGCCATGAATGGTGGCAAAGCCTGATTTGCCTTCGCGTTTTATCAAATATAGATACTCTTCTTCTGTCAAAGTATGCCATCCGTCTCCCATGCCACAGTATGTTCCCCAATCCATAAAAGTAGAGAATGAAGTTTCATTCTCATCCCAATATGTAGGTCTATCGCCTGTACCCCAGCAGAAGAGATCGGCCCAGCCAGTGGTTCCATAGGCAGGCTTTGCGACATATTCCCATTGATTATCTGCAAAACGCCATTGCTGATTACTAGTATTATACTGCAGGTTGCCTTGTGAGAAATGCACCTTTTTAGAAACTGAGACGGAGAACTCGCCAGTCAGCATGCCAACAGCGGGGAGGAAGCCGTTGGGCGTCAAATACAGAGTGTATATCTTGCCACGTTGCAGGACTTTGCCGGTTATCTGATAATTTGCACCCACCTGTGATTCGCCATTATATGCGCTTACGGTTATACTCAACGGTTGGCTATAAGGGATGAATGGCACATAATAGTTTGCGGGCTGCAAGCTACCATCTGAGGCCTTAAGGGTAATAGACATCTCTGAACCATGAGCTAATACCGCAGATTCCACGTTAATAGCAGTTCGTCCTGCGATACCTACATCCTGGGTATTAGATGTAAAAGTTACCGAGTTGCATGTCACGCCGTCAGCGACCACAATGCGGAACATGGCGCAGCAATTTCTAAACTGTAGTGTATTATTTGTAGATTTGGCACAGAAGATGGCGGCAGTGGGGTCATACGACTCTGGTACAGCCTTTTGAACAACAGGTACATAGACATTTTGTATGCGCCCTTGTTGATATACATATTCGTCTACCTCACCTTGAAAATCAGGATCGTTTGGTCTGGATGGATATACGGCTATATAGTTGCCGCTCTCTGTGGCAGAGCCTACAAAAGTGGTAACAGAGTAAATATCATTGCCGTTTCTATCTTTGAAATACTTTGTGCTATTGCTTATATCAACAGAAAAGGGGCTCCACGATGTACCGTCATAGACAGCTATTTCATCGTCTGACTGAAAGCCTTGCTTGAAACGATTGTACAAGGCTGACTTGCTGTTTTCGCCTATCGAGACGGAAAAAGACATTGGTTTATATTCTCCCGACGGTTGTTCGTCGTTTACAGTCATTTCTATATCATCTTTTTGACACGATGCAAAAAGAAGTACAGAAGATAAAAAAGCAACTAAATATTTCTTCATGTTTTTTTTTGTTTGTTAACGATAAGGTAAAGTGTAAAATTTCCTTAGAGCAATGAACCCTCCTCAAATGGGTCGACATAAGCCCCATAGGACGGTACATCGCCGGTGGACGTGGCGATAATGTCGGAGACGCAAAAATGTATGACTTGCACCTCAGGCATTTCAAATGCGTTTTTTTCCATTTTTATAAATTTATAATAAATTAATAGTTATCAACTACTATACGAGGTATGGCCTCTACATAACTATCACCCTCTCAGTCTAAAACTTAGTGCCATTGCCCTTGAATATGTCATGCAGATGCATTGCCTACGCCATTCAATTACAATAAAATGCACATCACATTGCATTAGCGGCACCTTTTTATACAAATTTCAAAGATACGATTATATTTTTGTATAGCAAAATATAGAATACATAAAGCCAGATATTTAACAATTATAATCATAAAAGGTGGAATTCTCTTAAGTCGAAGCGAGGGTGCGCTTTTATGTACTTTTGCAGTATGATGTCTATCAATGTACACTGCTGTTTTTGTTTCCATATACAACAATGACGTGTGGAATGTTGAAAAAAGTAGAGGTGCGTGTCGCACCTCTACTTTTTAATGTATCACCACTTCATAAAGTCCGTTATTTTGTTTCTTCTTCTTCGTCTTGTAGTCGCGCCAGAGGTCGCAATGAGCTCTTAGCGAGGCTGCCGTCTTGGTGTCGGAATAGTTGTCCATGACCTCTTTGTTGCGGACAAAGAGGTGCAGATAGTGGGCTTTGGTCTCGCGGTCTTCCATCATGTCGATGCCTTTGTCGATAAACTTCCTGCCGTACTTCAAGAACTTCTCTTCATCGGCATTCCCCCGAGAGAAGTAGTACATACGTA
Organism: Bacteroidales bacterium; assembly: GCA_045598945.1. GTDB lineage: Bacteria > Bacteroidota > Bacteroidia > Bacteroidales > P3 > Colimorpha. Next base: position 3,249 of record JAZRVD010000043.1, read on the forward strand.
GCGACCAGCACCATTCGGCAAGGTTTTGTATGCCTATGCCATAGTTGATATGCGCTGTGGCGCGCTCGTTGGTAGTAGGCGCCTGAGTCATGTCGTTATAGTATGCCGCCATGGTTTTGGCGTAGTTGAGCTTGTAGTCGTAGCTATTGTGTGTATGCGTGCGTTCGAGGAGCAAGGGGTCGCGGTCGTAGTACTCCCACGCCGTCTGCTTGCTTTGAAATGCTCGGCTGACCATCTTTAGCCATGGCACAGCGGCTTGGAACATGCAGTAGCTGATGTACCGGGTGCCTACCCTGTCGCCCCAGAACGAGGCGTCGGTCATGCCATAGCGTGCCACCAAGCTGTCGAGCGGCGTAACAGGTCTGACAATCTTGTTGTACGCTTTGGCGAGAGCGTCGGGCTTACAGTTTTCGGTAAGGCCTGTGAATTGATTGCTTTCTTCATCAAAGCTGTAACCGTTGCTCTCGTACCAGTAGCTCATCAACGTGGTGTTCTTGTATCTGATGCTCGACAACGCCCACGAGGCGGCAAGATTGGAGTATTGCACAGCCTCTGTCTCTCTGCCTTCTTTGTATAGCCGCTCTGCCACCACGCCATTCAATATCCTGCTCGTAACATCGCACCAGTAGTATACATTTGGTAAGATTGAGCAGCTTACACTATAGTAATAGCTGTCATCAATATATGCGTCTAAAATGGCTTTGCTGTTCTTGGCATTCCTGAGTCCGTTTATGCCGTTGGCGATGAGCCACTTGATGTCGGTTGCAAGCTTGGAGGCGTATGCGTCGTCATATTTGCACACCTCTGCCTCGATATAAATGCGCAGCACACGCATACTGTTGGCGAGAAAGGTGCCTTTGACGCAATGCTGCAGTCCTTCCTTGACCACGTCGAGCGCTTTTTCTTTCTCACCCAAAATGTCGAGCAAGGCGGCTTGGGCATAATACCACGATGCCATATCCTTGACTTTGCGCTCACTGACGACACGCTGACAGAATGCGGCCATATCTTTTATATACGCATTGACAGCAAGTCTTTCAGCAACGTCGTCGTCTTCGTCGTACATGTCTTCTGGTTCGAAGTAGTCTTTATAAAACATGGTGCAATACCCATTGCCATCGAAATATGTGAGTATCTGCTGCATCTCCGACAAGAGGTAAGGCGAGTCGGGGGTGTGCTCATACACTTTTTCCATCATCTCTCTGCGAGAGAAGCCACACAGGCGCAGCGAGCCAATATCGCCATAGTTTGCATATATCTTGAACGCCGTGGCGGTATCGCCAGTATACAAGTAGGCGCGTCCTATATGGCGTTCCGCCATCTGCCACACTACGTCGTGCTGCATCTTGTCGACGTTAGCCTCCCAATATTCGATGGCCTCGCGGTATCTATACACCGAGACATACAGCCTGACGGTCTGCAAGGCATAGCGCGACATATAACGTCCTGTGTAGTTCGCAGCCTCTTTTGCCATACGTTCTATACGGTCTACGTTGGTGTCGTTTTTGCAAGGGTAGTACCATGGGTCGTTGATGGTGGTGCGGTACGCCTCGCACTCTTTGGCTATCTGCAGCAGGCGGTAGCCGTCGCTGCCAAACACTGCTGTTGCCTCGCCCTTCTTTTTCTGAAGCTCTGGCAAGGTGGCGGTATATACATACCACTTCAGCTGACTGTCGGTGATTTTACCACCCGTCTGCTGACGCCACAGCGAGATGTTCTCTTCCTCGTGTTGGGTGAAAGGGTGAGACACAGGGTAGCCCCACGTGAGGCCTCGATATATGCTGATATCTTCCGTCAGCTTATACAAATAATTGTTGCAATACGACAACGGATTACCTGGAATACATGCTTTCGCATCTGTCAAAAGCAGCAAGAGGCTAATAACTATAAATATCCTTAAATTCTTCATCGCTATATTTATTTATACAATTATCATCTAAATGATACAACACCATAGAGTTGCTCTGACCGACATTGCCAAGATGATGCGAGAGTATCGACTTGGCTTTCATGATAACGTCATACGACACACTTTCTTCCTTGACGATGTCGCCCTCTTTTACAGAGTCTTCGTTGCGGTAGATCTGCTTGAAATTCTTGTCTTTGTCGTAAACCAGCTTCCAGCTGTATAGAGGTAGGGCATTGTCGAGAGGGAGGTTGAAATCGCTACTCATATTCTGGAGGTATATCTTCACCGTTTTTATGGTAAGTATAGAGTTCTCGGTATCATACGAGTTGAAGTTGTCGGTATTGTAGACCATCAGCACGCCATAGTCGACAGGGGGAGGTGCCTGCTGCAGTTGATGCAAGCGAATGGTAGAGCTTAAGAGGACACCTTCTGGCAAGAGATTTTTCACCATCGTACACAGGCTGAAAAAGTTTTCACGGGAGTCGGCAGACCAGTCGCAGTCGAGCTGAAGGTCATGCCAGCTGTCGATGTTGTTCCACGAACACATGTTTGAAACGCGCGTAACAATCTTTTGAGCTATGTCGCTCAACTCTTCATGCGAGATATACGACACCACGCTATTTTCGATAAACACCGTTGGCACTATCTCCACACCTTCGGGCAAAGGCGATACAAACGAGATGGTGGCGTTAGGCAATACATCGCCCATTTCGTTGTCCACCACATCGAACATGCGCAAATATATTCTGCCAATGTTGTTGGCTTTCAAAAACGCCTGCTCGTTGTCGGAGAGTTTGAAAGTAGTACGCCAGTAATAAACGGAGTTGAGCGGCTTGTGCAGCTGCGCAGTAGGAAAGCTGTTACGCCCTCCACAAGCCGACAGCATTGCGACAGCTGCCGCAATGCCGATCATCAGACCAAGTAGTTTTTTTCTCATAATGATATGTTTTTTATTTATTTCTGCAAAGATTGTGGTTTCCTTGATTTAGTTTGACCACATATTTGTCTCAAGTCTTGATAAAGATGTTGAAGATTAAAAATGGTTATAGTTTACCAGTTGCCTTTATCATTGCTATTTGTTGATCGTGTTGTTCTTGTACCAAAGTCGAAGTCTGCGTAAACGGTAATACGTTTTATAGAATGCTGGTATATCGCTCGTTGTGTTATTTCTTTTTGAGAAGTTCTGCATCTTGCAGTTGTCTGCCAAGAGCGTCGTTGGCAGCCAGCAATGTGATGTCTTTTTCCAATTTGAGCGCATAGAGCACACGTGCATAAATACCCATGCTGACCGTTGGGTCGCCATGTTCTACCTTTGAAACGGTCAAGCGTGTCACCGTTGCTCTGTCCGCAATATCCTGCATAGAAAGATGCCTGCGTTTGCGAGCCAGCATTATCTGTTCGCCCATCAACTCAAGTTGTTGGCTCAATGCCCTCGGCATCATCTTTCCAAATGTGTTCTTGCTCATAGATGTTGTTTACTTTGTGCAAAAATAACAATAAATGTTTAGTATAACAAACATTTCGTGAAATTTTTTGCACTTTGTCTTTATTTTATTGTTGTTTATTTTGAGTTTATCTTAAACACTATATGGAAAGAAACTTTTTTATCTTGTACTTGTAGTCTTGAATGTACTTCTTTTTATTTTCCTATGCGTATTTGTTAAACTGCTGAGTATCAGTTTTTTTTGTAAAAATAAGGTACAAATGGTGCCACTATGTATTAAGTGGCTGATTTTTGACCTCTTTGTGGTGTTATTGACTAAGGTGGAGTGTGCATTGTTTTGATGAAATGATGAATGAAGTAAGAGTAGAGCCAAGCTCGCTTGAACTATGCCTTACAAGGAGTAGTAAGACCGAATTGATGAATGACGTTTATAGGTTGTCCCAACGGCTGGAATATGCTTCAAGCAGTCGGGTGGATATTTGAAGTCGTGTGGCTACTTGTTGCCAGTCTTTTATGGCGTCTCGAATCTCTTCGAGTATTTCTTCTGCATCTTGCCGTTCAAGCATGTAATTCTCACTGGCAGAGAGTAGGGCATTAATGTCAGATTGTTCGGTATAGGCATCGATGAGCAAGCATTGGTGCGACTTTGCTCCTGGATTGATGTCGTAGGCAGGAGAGAGTGTCCAACCTTTTGGTGTGAGCAGGAAACCGTGATTGCGGAAGTGGTCATCGGTATTGCCAAACATTACATTGAAGGCGACTCTGCGATAGAGTTCACGAATGTTCTGCTTGACATCTACGCAACCTTGAAGAATGAAATCCACAATATCCAGATAGCCGTTGCCGGTACTATTACCTGCCCCATCATCAAGACCAAGCAATGACATGGCTGATGCAAAGTGAATGCGCTTGCCATTTTCAGTACGATCAAAACGTTCAGAAAGCAATAGGTCACGATCTTTGGAAATCTTTATGGTACGTGTCTTGGCAACGTTAATTCCTACAGATGCAGCCAGATGGTGTGAGAAATGTTCAATCAACTCAGTATTCTCAAAATCCTTTTTAGATGGAAACTTAGCT
>JAZRVD010000044.1:0-5390 GCA_045598945.1 Bacteroidales bacterium
GGCGGGAATAATCAGCACCACGATGGCAAGATTGTGAAGGTTGAAGATGGTGTCTGACAGAGGCACGGGGTCGACGAGTATGCCATTGGTAGCCTTGGTGAGCGACTCGCCGGGTGTAGCCATAGTGAGAGGCACCGAGCCAGACACACCGCCATGCCATACCACAAAGCCGCTATAGGCAGAGGCTATGAGCAGTCGGTAGTCGACACCACGCACCTTGCGTGCCACCTCCTTGGCGAAAATGACACCTATGATAAGTCCGAAGCCCCAGTTTATCCAGCAAGCTATCGACGAGATGATAGTAACGACAGCAATAGCAGCGGCAGGAGTCTTGGGAATAGCTGCGAGAGCACTAATACCACGCTTGACGGCAGGTGCGTCAGCCAGCGTGGCACCGCATACCAGCACAAGAGCCATCTGCATAGAGAAGGCGAGAAGGTTGAAGACACCCCCACCCCAGTTGAACAACACCTCGACAGGTGTCTGGCTGCATAGCGGCATGGCGAGCACAGCGGCGACAAATGTCAGCAACACAGCAAAGATAAATGGCTCGGGCAGCCAGCGCTGCACCATCTTGACACAAAAATTTATAATTTTTTGAAACATAAAAATGCTTTATAATTACTACAGAAAAAGATGTTCGACAAGAGTATATAACCCCAGACCTATAAGCACCACACCGGCTATGAAGGTAGACCACCTATCCGGTATAGGCACATTGCGGCGACCTAAGAAGACGCCAAACATCGACACCACAAAAGTTACCACACCTACGACTATAGCGATAAAGAGGCATTGAGACATAGTGCGTTCCAATCCCAAACCGATACCCACCACAAAGGCGTCGATACTGGTAGCCACAGCAAGCGAGCATATAACCCAATAGCGCGAGAGGTCGAGCGGCTTGGCATCGTCGTCGTTGTGAAAAGCATCCCATATCATCTTGCCGCCAACCATGGCAAGGAGTGCAAAAGCTATCCAATGGTCGACAGAGGCGACAAAACGCTCAAAGGCAGTGCCTAACAAGGCGCCAAGCAGTGGAAAGCCGCCTTGAAAGACGCCGAAGGTTACAGCCAGCAGAAGACCGCGCCTGTACGAAATCTTGGTCTTGAGCGCGCACGCCGTAGATACCGTCAGCGAGTCGACACAGAGGGCGAGAGCAAGAAGAAAAGTCTCCAACATACCGATATGATACAATTACCTGTTATCACTTGTAAAAATCAATCGTCTTCCGACAAGTGCCTAACATAATCTTCTGTCCTATATACTGGCATCTTGACGACCATCTTGCGGACATGCGAGGGACCGTCGGGACTATTCAAACAAGGCTCGTGGGCATCCTCAGGATAGAAGATAGCCACCATTCCGTCGCCCAAAAGCCCTTCCTGTACGTCGTCGCCCGAAGCTGAATAGAAAGCCACATCACTCTGTTCGTCGTACTCCTTGGTACATACAGCCTTGTCTAAGGGGCAAACTCTCACGCTCTCCTTGCCAGATACGACATACTGAATATCGATATATTTGCGATGAGCCTCGAAGCCTTTTTCGTTGACAGGCTTGGTGTCGTACTCGTCGACATTGACATAAACGCCATCGCTAAAGTCTGTCCTGCCCACGGGCAGCGTAACACTATGCTGCTGCAAGAGAGCCAACGGAAAGGAGAGTTCTGGATGATAGGCCGAAGCCTCGTCAATTTCAGATATATGAAGATAATACATAACTTAATGTTTTGGCATTATAGGGAAATATTTTTCACCATGATGACTATCGTTGTACCTAAGATAATGATGCGCGGCAAGCCCCATAGTGCAACGAAAATTGATTTCGACACAAGGATTGAGAGCGTATGTATCGCCAAAGCGATACACCAGCATGTCTACCCCTACGGGGCCGTTGTAGAAAGCGGCATGCTCACTGAGCCACGCTTCCACCTTGCCCTTCTCGTCGCCAAGAGCCTTAGAAGAGACATGCTTGGCAATATACGATGCTATCTCCACGTCGTGAAGCAAGAGGTTGTAACGGTATACGCCATTGGAGGCAGAGAAGAGAGAATAGCCGAGCTCCGTCAATGTGTTGTCCTGCATAAAGTATTCGACGGCGAAATTGACGACAACATCATAGAAAGGCTCTACGACGAAGCCGTCTTGATACCTTATCATCCTGGAACACCACTCTTTATCCTTCTCAGTCAGCACGCCATCCACACGCCGCAAGCCCCTGCCAGAGCCAGACCATGGTGCTTTGAACATATAGCTCACGCCGGGTTGCAGTATAGCCTCCAGCTGTTCGAACGAAGAGACGAAACGGGCATCGCTGTTGAGCGAGACGAACGAAGAGCGATGCTGCAAAGTGCGCAGCCTTGAGAGGTAACCATCAGAAGGCATAAGGCATTCCGGCACGCCTTGCTTGAGAAGCTGAGTCTTAAGCATAACGTTCCAACCCCACGGCATCAGGCGCACCTCATCGCCATGAGCGGCAAGCCGGCTGTATTCCATGCCAGCCATCACGGCAGGCACCACCGCCACATCGTCATTGTCTTCACCAAAGATGTGCTTCATAGCTGCGCCGCCCGTCTTGGCGAACTCCAACGCCGACTCTGGTGGCACGAAGTACTTGCCGCCATTGGCAAGCGCGAGGTCATGCTCCGGATTGAAGACACACAGCGTTTTCATACTACCAAGTAGGCTACAATGAGAAAAAGATAATGCTACAAACAAATATAACAAAGGGGAGCATATCGCTCCCCTTTATAGAGGAAAGGATTATGCCTGAAGGAAAGATGACGACGAATGTCAACATATCCTTTACGGCAAGAGGATCCTATTTGTTGACCTGGAATTTGGTACAACCATCTTTGAAGAAGCCGCTGATCTGGTTGGCGGCGGCGATACCGGCATTGATGTTTGCCTCTTCGGTCTGAGCACCCATTTTTTTAGGTGTAGAGAAGTAACGGCCTTCGAAAGCCTTGAACTCTGCATCAGCGTCTGGCATGATGTCGGTGATGTACTTGATATCGGTACGTTCTTTCATCAGTTTTACGAGTTCAGCCTCGTTGATAACCTCTTTGCGAGCGCTGTTGACGAGGATACCGCCCTTAGGCAACATATTGACGAGCTCGTAGTTGATGCTCTGCTTGGTCTCGGCAGTTGCAGGGATATGGAGTGATACGATGTCGCAGCTCTTGAAAAGCTCGGCCTGAGAAGCGACAGCCTTGGCGATACCGGAGGCGTTGATAACGTCGGCGGGACAGAAAGCATCGTAAGCATATACGTCCATGCCGAAGCCGTTAGCTATACGGGCGACGTTGCGTCCCACGTTGCCGAAAGCGAGGATGCCAAGTTTCTTGCCCATAAGTTCGGAGCCAGACTTGCCATTGTAGAAGTTGCGGACACAGTAGACGAGCATACCCATAACGAGCTCGGCGACAGCATTGCTGTTCTGGCCTGGTGTGTTCATAGCCACGATGTTGCGAGCGGTGCAAGCCTCGAGGTCGAGGTTGTCGTAGCCAGCGCCGGCACGAACAACAATCTTAAGGTTCTTAGCGTGGTCAATGACTTCCTTGGTAACCTTGTCGGAGCGGACGATAAGTGCGTCGGCGTCGGCAACAGCGGCATAGAGGTCGTTGACATCGGTATATTTCTCAAGAAGAGCGAGGGTGTGGCCGTTCTCTTCAACAACTTTGCGGATGCCGTCAACGGCAACCTTGGCGAAAGGTTTTTCTGTAGCTACTAAAACTTTCATTTTTTACGAATATAAAGGTTTGATAAAATACTGGTGGGATAACACCCGATAAAAAAGGAAGAGAGATGGTGAAGAGGATACTGCAAACAAGGCGAAACCTATTCACAATGGAGACCTATCCACCATCTCTCTCAGTAAGTCGCGGTAAGACTATTTGTTTTCCTTTTCAAAGTCTTGCATGCATTTTACGAGAGCCTCGACGGCCTCGAGGGTGCAAGCGTTATAAAGGCTGGCGCGGAAGCCGCCGACAGAGCGGTGGCCCTTGATGCCCACCATGCCGCGTTCCTTGGCGAAAGCCATGAAAGCGTCCTGGAGGTTCTCGCGGCCTTCGGCCATGATCCAGCAGTGGTTCATGATAGAACGGTCCTCTTTGCACTCCACGGTGCCACGGAAGAGGCTGTTGCGGTCAATCTCGTTATAGAGCATCTCGCTCTTCTTGGTGTTGAGCTTGTTCATTTCCTCTACGCCGCCGATGGTGTCCTTGACCCACTTGAGAGTCTCGTGCATGACGAAGATAGGCAGCACAGGAGGAGTGTTGAACATAGAGATGTTCTTGTTCTCAGCTGCGGAGCCGTCGGTAGCATGGGTGCGATAGTCAACCATGGTAGGCAGTGGGTTCATATACTGACGGTCGGTGATTTTGCCGAGGATGTCTCTACGGACGATGACGAAGGTAACGCCGGCAGGACCAACGTTCTTCTGTGCGCCACCATAGATAAGGCCATACTTCTTGACATCGACAGGACGGCTCATGATATCGGAGCTCATATCAGCGACGAGCATGGTTGGGCAGTTTTCGATATCATACTTGATCTCGGTACCGTAGATGGTGTTGTTGGTGGTGATATGGAAATAGTCGGCATCGGCAGGAACATTAGCCAAGAAGTTCTTGGGGATGTAGCTGTAGGTCTTGTCTTCGCTGGAGGCGACGATCTTCACTTCGCCGAAATTCTTAGCCTCTTTGGCGGCTTTCTTGGCCCAAACGCCGGTCTGGAGATAAGCGGCCTTCTTGTTGAGGAGGTTAGCAGGAACAGCCATGAACTGAGTGCTGGCACCGCCACCGAGGAAAAGGACCTCGTACTCAGCAGGGATGTTGAGGAGAGAACGCCAGAGCTGACGAGTCTCTTCCATTGTGCGCTCCCAACCTGGGGTGCGGTGAGAAATCTCCATAAGACCAATGCCCGTGTTGTCGAAATCGCGGATAGCATTGATGGTCGACTCTACGGCCTCTTTTGGGAGAACGCAAGGACCAGCATTGAAGTTATAAGCAGTCTTCATAAATTAAAAATGAATTAAGGTTATGTTTATGAATGTTTTATACCATCACACACACCTGTGATGACAGAAGCAAAGGTACTTGTTTTATTTGAGATAGCAAATATATATATTCAAAATAGTTATCCACAATAGTTTGTAAATATTGCCTCGACGACAGCCAACGCAACATATCTCAATAGGTTGCAGAAAAAAAAAAGAGACAAACGATTTCGACAAGACGAGAGCAAGACGATGCGGCATGCCTCGACCTTGCCGGTTGCTATGCCGAAACGAGGAAACGGCCGATACGAATAAAAACATCAACAGGCGAATGTGAAAAAGGATATGTGCCACATTGTGAAAAAAAATATTTTTGCACAGACTTACTCACA
>JAZRVD010000045.1:0-14050 GCA_045598945.1 Bacteroidales bacterium
GCCATCTTTTCCAAAACTCAGCGACAGAGCGGGAAAAATAAGGCGTAAGGAAGTTTGATTTAAGCCTTATGCCAAACAACTTTGCCGTACCAATAGCTATGTCGGAATAGCCTGAGAAATCGCCATATATCTGAAATGGGAAAAGGATTACAGCCACTGCCATGTCAAGTCCTGAAGCAGAACCTGCAACAACATCAGCCCATATAGGGTCTATGATACGGGCAATATTATCAGCCACCACCATTTTTTTGAAAAGTCCCCACAATATCTGCCTTCCGCCATCGACAGCCTCGCCCCAGTCAAAAGAACGAGAACGTTGGAATTGTGGCAACAAATTGGTAGCTCTTTCTATAGGGCCTGCTACCAGCTGAGGAAAGAACGAGACGTATGCGAAAAAAGACATAATGTCATGTGTGGCCGCTATACGTTTGCGATATACATCTATAGAATAGCTTAACGCCTGAAAAGTATAAAAACTTATACCCACAGGCAAGATAAGATTTAAGAGCAGTGCGTCATTCGATATGCCAAAGAGACGAGTAAACGACTCAACAAAGAAGTCAAAATACTTAAATAGACACAAGACAAATAGATTGACCAAAACATTTGCCAACAGCCAAGCCTTAGGTTTTTGCGAACGCTCTATCAATAGACCACTTCCCCAACTGCAAAAAGAGGTAAAGGCAATCAGGAATAAAAACCGCCAGTCCCACCAACCATAAAATAGATAACTGGCTACGACAATAAAAACATTCTGAAGCTTTAGCTTTTTATTTAACAGCCAATAGATAATATAAACTACTGGCAAAAAGAACAAAAACTCAATAGAATTAAACAACATAATACTCTTTATTTTTACTCGCCACGAGCAGTTTCCAGCAACTGTTGCATGGCATGTATCTCATCGCGATATTTTGCGGCCTCAAGAAAATTCATTTCTTTGGCGGCGAGTTGCATTTTACGCTGAGCCTCTTTTATATCCTTGCGAAGCTGTGCCTTACTGCGATGATCGATACTCTTACCACTTCCACCGACTCCATATTCTTTTTCTGGCTCATTAACACATGAGTCTTGCAACTGATTATCGCTTCCATACTTTTTTACATCAAGTTTAGACGAGCCAGACTTATACCCTGCCGACACTTCTGCTACCTGCTCTATAACTGCCGTTTGTCCAAGTACCGACTCGGTACTCTTGACAATCTGACGTGGTACGATACCATGCTCCATATTATAACGTATCTGTTTCTCTCGATGGCGATTGGTCTCATCTATAGCACGTTTCATCGAGGCCGTAACAACATCGCCATACAGAATTGCTTTGCTATGAACATTACGAGCCGCACGACCAATAGTCTGGATTAAAGCACGATCGCTACGAAGGAAACCCTCCTTGTCGGCGTCAAGAATAGCTACAAGAGAGACTTCGGGAAGATCAAGACCTTCACGCAAAAGATTAACACCTACCAACACGTCGAAGACTCCCATGCGTAAGTCGCGCATAATCTCGACACGTTCAAGCGTATCCACATCGGAGTGAATGTATTTGGCGCGAATACCTGTATTGATAAGATAAGTGGTAAGCTCTTCGGCCATACGCTTGGTAAGCGTTGTTACCAAGACACGTTCTTGATTGTCTATTGTATTCTCTATTTCATCGAGCAAGTCATCGACTTGATTGACAGCAGGACGCACCTCAACCACTGGGTCGAGAAGTCCTGTAGGCCTTATAACCTGTTCGGCGATAACCCCCTCCGACTCTGCCAACTCGTAATCGGCAGGCGTAGCACTAATATAAATAGTCTGCCCGGTAAGTTCATAGAACTCATCGTATGTCAACGGACGATTGTCGAGAGCTGACGGCAGACGGAAACCATATTCGACAAGAGCCTTTTTTCGCGAACGGTCGCCACCATACATGGCACGAATCTGAGGGACAGTAACATGGCTCTCATCTACGACCAAAAGAAAATCATCGGGGAAATAATCTATCAGACAGAAAGGTCTGCCTCCTTCTTTCCTACCATCAAAATACCTACTATAATTTTCTATACCACTACAATAGCCAAGCTCTTGTATCATTTCTATATCATAGTTCACCCTCTCTTCGAGACGTTTTGCCTCAAGATGTCTGCCGTCTTCGTACAGCTCGTCGCGACGCTGGAACATGTCTCGCTGTATCTGAAGAAGAGCTTCTGCCATATTCTCTTTTGAAGTAAGGAAATTGCTTGCCGGATAGATGACAACATCGGTAAAGCTCTCTATCTTCTGCCCAGATATAGGGTCGAAACTTTCTATGCGTTCTATCTCATCGTCCCAGAAACATATACGATAGCAAAAATCGGCAAACGAAGGGAAAATATCAACAGTATCGCCTTTAACACGAAAGCGTCCGTTGACAAACTCTATTTCATTGCGGACATATTGAGCATCAAGCAAACGAAGCAGCAACTGGTCGCGTCCCATACGTTCCGCCACACGCAAATAGATAGTACCTTGCTTGAAAGTTTCGGGATTTCCTATACCATATATGCAACTTACAGAGCATACCACAATAACATCACGCCTGCCACTCAACAACGCCGATGACGCCCTAAGACGCATCTTGTCGAGCTCGTCGTTTATTGCCAGATCCTTTTCGATATATGTATTAGTAGAAGGTATATAGGCTTCTGGCTGATAATAATCGTAATAGGAGACAAAATACTCGACAGCATTATTTGGGAAAAACTGCTTGAACTCACCATAGAGTTGTGCGGCAAGCGTCTTATTATGGCTCATAACCAACGTAGGGCGCCCAAGCTGAGCAATAACATTGGCCACAGTGAATGTCTTGCCAGACCCTGTAACACCCAACAGCACCTGCGCCCGCTGACCGCTACGCACCCCATCGACCAACTGCTTGATAGCGGACGGCTGGTCGCCCATTGGTGCAAAATTAGATTTTAAGTCGAACAACACTATTTAATACATTTAATTCACCGACAACATGATATTGTCATATTGTCAAAAAAAAGATTTTGCCATTATTTCTACACACTTTATACCATCCATAGCCGATGACACTATCCCACCCGCATATCCGGCGCCTTCACCACACGGGAAAAGACCTTGCAACTGAGGATGCTGAAACATATCATTGCGTGGTATACGCACTGGCGACGACGTTCTACTCTCTACCGCCGCCACAATAGCCTCATTGGTTATAAACCCTTTCATCTTGCGATTAAAGTCATTAAAACCTTGTTGCAGACAACGTGTTACAAACTTTGGCAACATACTGTCTACACGCGCTACCGACACCTTGCCCATATAGTTGCATCGTGGCACTTGCTGAGATGATTTTGAGCCGCAAAAGTCTGTAATTCGTTGAACAGGAGCATGACATGCACCTCCAGCAGCTTCGGCGACACGGCATTCAACATCTTGCTGAAAACGCAGCAATGCCAAAGGACCTGCCTCAAGATACTTGTCATCGAGATCAGCTGGCGACACCGTTACCGCTATACCGCTATTGGCAAAAGAAGAGTTGCGAAGCGAGTTGCTCATACCATTGACCACCTGCTGGCCATCAGCAGTTGCCGCCGGAACAATAACTCCTCCAGGACACATGCAGAAAGAGAATACGCCATGCCCCTCAACCTGTGTTGTCAAACTATAGGCGGCAGCAGGCAGGAAAGAGGCTTGACGACGTTGCTCTGGCGAAGCATAACGAAGATGATACTGAATATCGTTGACAAGTTGCTGCGGATGCTCTACACGAACACCTATAGCAAAAGGCTTAGCCTCTAAAAGCCACCCATGCTGATAAAAGAGTTCGTAAATATCACGAGCAGAATGACCTGTCGCCAATATTACAGCCTTCCCCTCTATAGTATCTCCATTTGCAGTACGAACACCCACAACCTTGCCTCCACAACAGACAAAATCCACCACACGCGTATTGAAGTGGTACTCTCCACCATAGCGCAATATAGTAGAGCGCATTGAAGAAATAATCCCCCCCAACCTATCTGTACCAATATGTGCATGAGCATCGATAAATATGGAAGGATTGGCGCCATGCTCCACAAAATGAGCCAAGACTTGCTGTATGTTGCCACGCTTGGTGCTACGAGTAAACAGTTTTCCATCGCTATACGTTCCTGCTCCGCCTTCTCCAAAACACCAGTTGCTATCCGGGTTCACCTTCCCCTCACGAGATATTGTAGCAATATCCGCCTGTCTTCTTTCTACTGGCTTGCCACGCTCTACAATAACAGGCTTTATCCCTAATTCCAAACAGCGCAAAGCGGCAAACAGTCCCGCAGGACCAGCACCAACTATAACAGCCGACGGTGCATTGCTACAATCACAATATCTAAAAGGCGTAGTCGTATCAACATACCCTTCGCCCTGCATATACACTTCAACCTGAGCATGGTAGCAAATATTTCTACGCGAGTCGAGGCTACGCTTGACAATATTCAGAAAAGAAATATCGCCACACGGCACCCCCAGCTGACGTGCCACAGCCTTGATACGCAACTCGTCGTTGCAATACTGCTCAGGTGTTAAATCTATTTCAACAATTTTCAAAAGCCTATAAATATTAATGCTACCCTTCGAACGTAAAACTCAACATAACGGTACGCGTTTTCATCTTATCAATAATAAGCGTGTACGCCTCGTCATCTGGTACTTTCAAATCGACAGTGCCAAACGAGAACTTAAGGTCGATAGCAAATTTAACATAATGCAAAAAGAAGTCACACCCTACCCCCAAGCTATAACATATATTGTTGGCACCGAGACGAATGATAGACTCATTGTTGTTGTTCTTGTTTTTACGCAATGACGAGAAATCAAACGAATAACCACCACCAGCGGTTACATAAGGACGAAAGTTTTGATACCTATGCGCACGGAATTTCAATTCCAACGGTATCTCGCCATAAACCGATTCGACAGAACGCTTGTTTTCTATAAGTGGATTGCTCTTTGCGAAATCCTCAGTCCATGAATAATTCAGGTCGCGAGTGAGCAACAAGATACCCGGCAAGGTACGCAGATTGAAGAACTCGCCAAGTCGCAAGTCAGCAATGATAGAGATATGGAAACCAGCAGTGTAATACGACCTTACATCTAACGCTTGCTGACGCAAGTCAGGATCTTTGGTGAAATCTATATCGAACTTAGATTGAGAATATCCCACTTGAATGCCATAGTGCATGACATCCCTGTCAAAGTATGCCAAATTAGACGATGACTGAGCAACTGCCGTACCGCAAGAGGCAATAACAACCAGCAACGGCAAGCAAGAACTCAACTTGAGAAAAGCCTTTCGACAAGAAAGGCCGTTTATCATCACCCGCAGAAGCATACAGTCGAAGACATCAATCGATTGTTATCTCACCACGTAGGCTCTCGGCAAGATGACGTTTTACCCTGCTATTGTCGCCCGAATAGTT
The DNA here is from genome assembly GCA_045598945.1 of Bacteroidales bacterium. Lineage (GTDB taxonomy): Bacteria > Bacteroidota > Bacteroidia > Bacteroidales > P3 > Colimorpha. The sequence continues at coordinate 5,451 of JAZRVD010000045.1, forward strand.
GCCTAAAAGATACATCAGCTTTGTTACAGCAGCCTCCACCGTGATGTCCCGACCACCAATAACACCTATACGGTCCAAGTCGCACGATGCCTCATATTGACGCAGTTTGACAGAGCCAGACTTGCATTGAGTAACATCAAGAATAACCACCCCACGACGTATAGCCTCGTCAAGCGCCTCTATAAACCACGATTCGGTAGGAGCATTGCCAGAGCCATAAGTCTCGATAATAGCACCTTTAAGGTTGGGCGTGCCAAGCACTGAACGGACTACAGAATCGGTAATGCCAGGGAAAAGCTTTAGCACGGCGATGTGCTCGTCGAAATGCTTGCGAACAACCAGAGGATGACCGGAAGGCTTTAACACCAAATGTTTCTTGTAAGATATATCGATACCGGCACGAGCTATTGATGGGTAATTGTAGCTATGAAAAGCATCGAAGTTTTCGGAACTTACCTTTGTACTACGATTGCCACGGAAGAGGTGATTTTCAAAAAACACACACACCTCAGGCACACAGAACGATTGAGCCGAAGCAATCTCAAGAGCAGAGATAATGTTTTCGCGTCCATCGCTACGCAACATGCTCAATGGCAACTGACTGCCGGTTAGCACAACAGGCTTGGAGAGATTGTCGAATACAAAGCTAAGTGCAGACGCAGTATACGCCATAGTGTCAGTGCCATGAAGCACCACAAAACCATCATAGTTGTCATATTCCCGTTCTACAATCTCAGCAATGTCTATCCAAAGTGCCGGAGTCATATTTGAAGAGTCAATGATATGCTCCAACTGACATGTGTCAATAGCATAATTACAATACTTCAACTGCGGTATGGCATCGTAAATATGATCGAGGGCGAAAGGTTGCAACGAACCCTTGTTGTCTTGCACCATACCAATGGTGCCACCCGTATAAATCACTAAAACCTTGTTATGCACTTTGTTTTTAGTTTTATTTGATTGAATCTATCAAGCAGGCTTTATTTTTCGCCTCATTATTTTTTTGTAGAGATAATCAGATACTTTGTATTCTGCCAGAACAACTTAGGATTAAGAATACGAATGTAAGATGTTACATGTTCATCGACATCAGATTTGACAAGCTCGTAGCTCGATTCTGGATGAGAAGAGACGACAACAGCGTTGCGCAAATTCACCTGAATAGACGTTGTAGCCGTACAATCTATCTCCTTAAACAAACGTGTAGGCAAATTGGACACCACCCCCTGTTTCCGTCCTATACCAATAAAACCGCCAGATTTGCTTACAACCCCAGACTCCTTGAGCGACTCGTAACTGCCAACAATATAATACACCTTGTTGGCTTCAGCAATGTGGCGCGCTATAGTACGGTCTTTTTCCTCATTTTGCGCCGTAAGGGTGCTTACACTTTCATTAAGACTGCGTATTTCCGCCTTGTTGTTCTCTATCTCAAACTGAAGTTGTGCAATAAGCTCCTCTTGTTCAGAGCAGCGCTGCTCGAGTTTTGCGACAAACTCTTTCAGCGAGCCGGCATCAGAGCCCATAGCCTTGATAGTAGCATTGAGGTCGGCAATTTTTTTCTTGTTAGCAGCAAGCAACTTATCGATAGAAGCGATCTGTTCGTTAATCTCGCTCTTGGCGATATAATTACCCTCAGGATCAGAAGAGTGCTTCTGCTGCATCACGCCATATTTGGCAGTAACCTCATTCATGTTTTCCTCTATCTGATTGAGCATGTCAAAAAGAGCACTTATCTCGCCATTTTTACTGTCCACAATAGCTTGCAAAGAATCGTTAGCACGCTTGGCGGCAGTAAGCGAAGGGTCCTCACCCTGATTGCATGCAACACAGCACAATAATGCAACTGTTGCTAAATAAAAAAGCTTTTTCATAAATCAAAAATTAAATCGGAAGAATGCAATAAAAAGCACACTTCTCGTTATGTATAGTAAACGATAAAAGATTACTTTTTATTGTAAGATATAACACAAAAAAACACAATAAGCTACAATTTATGACAACTAACACCGAAAAAGAAACGTTAAGCATAGCCTTATTCAACTACAAATTAGCAGATTATGCACCAGCAATACGTCATGGAATAGATGTAGCGAAACAGAACATTGACGCCATTGTCAACAACACCGAAAAGCCCACATTTTCCAACACTATCGAAGCCTTGGAATATGCCAACGAAGAGCTAAACAAAGTATGCAGCATACTTTTCAATCTCAACGAATGCGACACATCGGACGAGATGCAGCAAATCGTCGTTGAACTGACACCCGAAATTACACGTTTTGAAGACAGCGTCAACATGAACGAAAAACTGTTTACGCGAGTAAAGGCACTCTACGACAACAACGAAGAGCTTTGCCTCACCGAAGAACAATCCAAACTACTCGACGACTACTACAAAAACTTTGTGAGAAGCGGAGCACTACTCAACGACACCGACAAAAAAACTCTTGCCGACATCAACGCAGAGCTATCTGAACTGACACAACGCTTTGGACTCAACACCCTCAACGACACCAACATATTCACCCTTCACATCACCTCTGCCGAACAACTTGCAGGACTGCCCGACACTAATATACAAGCAGCAAGAAAAGAAGCAGAAGAGCATGGCAAAGAAGGCTGGGAGTTCACCCTCCACCAACCTTCATACCAACCGTTTATGACATATACCGACAACCGCGAGCTACGCGAAAAGATGTGGCGTGCCTACAATAGCCGCGGCAATCGAAACAACGACAACAACAACAATGACATTGCACGTCGCATTGCTTCGCTGCGTCTTCAAAAAGCAAAACTTCTGGGATATGAGACCTACTGCCACTACATTGTATGCGAACGCATGATACAAAGTCCGGAAAAACTAAGCCACTTCATGACGCAGTTGCACAATGCCGCCATGCCACTCGCCAAAGAAGAGGTTGACGAGATAGCATCATTCGCTAAAAAAACCTTGCAAAGCCAAGGCATTGATACTACCGACTGGAAACTGATGCCATGGGATTTTGGATATTACAGCGAGAAAATGAAGAAAGAGCGCTACAACATCGACGACAAAACGCTACGCAACTATTTCCAACTTGAAAAAGTGAAACAAGGCATTTTTGCACTATACAACAAACTTTACGGACTATCGTTCATTGAAGCACCCAACGTACAAGTATATCACCCTGACGCCAAAGTGTACGCTGTATACGACAAAACCAGCAATGACGGCAATAAGCCTTTGTTAGGCTTGCTCTTCATGGACATGTACGCCCGCACCAGCAAACAAGGCGGGGCATGGATGACCGAATTTAGAGGACAAAGCAAACGAGACGGCCAACGCATAGTACCACTTATTCAAGTGGTATGCAACTTTGCCAAGCCCATAAACGGCACACCATCACTACTCACCTTCCGCGAAGTAGAGACCCTGATGCACGAAATGGGACACGCCATGCACGGGATGCTTAGCGACGTATGCTACGAAAGTCTTAGCGGCACCAACGTGCTACGCGACTTTGTGGAACTGCCCTCACAGCTTATGGAGAACTGGTGCTACGAGACCAAATTTATCGACACCATTGCAAACCACTACCTGACAGGCGAGATGCTGCCACACACCTATATACAACAATTGCAAGCCAGCAAACGCCACACAGCAGGCTATCTTTGCATACGCCAGCTAAACTTTGGCAAGATAGACCTCGCTTTCCACGCCACAACACACGTCATTGAACAATCAGCAGAAGCCATTGAAAACAGCAGCATAGACCATCAACTGCCAACCGTAGACGGATGCTGCACCAGCACAGCCTTCACCCATATCTTTGCCGGCGGCTACGCTTCAGGCTACTATGGATACAAGTGGGCAGAAGTATTGGATGCCGATGTCTTCAGCCGTTTCAAAGAAGAAGGCATTTTCAACAGCGACACGGCAGAGAAACTTCGTCACGAAATACTTAGCCGTGGCGGCACATGCCACCCTGCCACCATGTTTTACAACTTTATGGGGCGCGAGCCCGACATAAAAGCCTACATGCACCGGCTAACAGGCAAATAACCATTAATTACACAACAAAAAAAACAGACTATGGAAAACGAGAATATAAAAAAACTGATCCTTAAGATTTTTGCCAACAACCCATTCGACGCCTACAATCACAAACAGATTGCGTCACGCATCGGAGCTCACGACAAGGCTACACGTCAAATGATAATAGATGCGATGCATGAACTTGCAGAAGACGAAACACTGATAGAAGACGATCACAAAGGACGCTACCGCCTAAACTCAGCCAAAATAGGCGACAATATGCTGCCACAAAACTATGTAACCGGCACCATCGACATGAAGCATACCGGCAAAGCATACGTCATACCCAACGAAGAAGGCAGAGAAGACATACAGATAGCGCCCAATTTCACCAATCACGCCCTTCACGGCGACACAGTACGCGTACAAGTGTTTCCACAACGCAAGATGCATAAGCCAGAAGGTCAGGTGATGGAGATAATAAAGCGTGCCAAGACACGCTTTGTAGGCATAATACAGAAACAAAAACACTTCGCCTTCTTGATAAGCGACAGCAGAAACATGCCTGTAGATATCTTCATAGCCAACGAAGACCTTGCAGGAGCCGAAAACGGCGACAAAGTGGTAGTAGAGATGACAGGATGGCCCGAGAAAATAAACAACCCCATAGGACGCGTCATCAAATGTCTCGGCCGTCCTGGCGACAACAACGTAGAGATGCAATCCATCCTTGCCGAGTTCGACTTTCCTCTCGACTTTCCCAAAGAGGCAGAGGCAGAAGCCAACAAGATGAAACAGCCAGACGAAAAAGAGTTTGCCAAACGACGCGACTGCCGTAAAGCCTTCACCTTTACCATCGACCCAGCTGACGCAAAAGACTTCGACGACGCACTATCTATCACCACCCTACCCAACGGCAACTACGAGATAGGCGTACACATAGCCGATGTGTCGCACTACGTGCAACCAGACAGCGCCATAGACCGCGAAGCGTACACACGAGGCACAAGCGTTTATCTTGTTGACCGCACAATACCTATGCTGCCAGAGAAACTCTGCAACGACCTCTGCTCGCTACGCCCCGACGAAGAAAAACTATGCTTTAGCGTCATCATGGAGGTTACACCCAAAGCCAAGGTTCAGTCTAAATGGTTTGGCAAAAGCGTTATTCGTTCCAACCACCGTCTCGCCTACGAAGATGCTCAAAAGGTTATCGACACTTGGATGGCCACACCCGCCACAGAACAGGCACACAACAACTACTCCCAATTAGACAGCAGCATTATATTACTGCACCGCTTGGCATCGCAGCTACGCGCCGAACGTTACAAAGATGGTGCTATAAACTTTGAGAGCAAAGAAGTCAAGTTCCAACTTGACGACAACGCCAAACCTATAGGCGTATATATCAAAGAGCAGAAAGAAGCCAACTGGCTAATAGAAGAGTTTATGCTGCTTGCCAACCGCCTCGTTGCCGAACACATAGGAGGCAAAAAGACTCGCAACGGTGAAAAGACAACATCCAAGACCTTCGTATACCGCGTACACGACGAGCCTAACCCTGAGAAACTCGAAACCTTCGTACAATTTGTTGCAAAACTTGGCTTCAAACTCAAAGTAGGCAGCCGCAAAGCCCTTGCCGACTCATACAACAATCTCTTCGACGAAATAGCCGGCCGTGGCGAAGAAAACATGATAGACAGCATTGCAATACGAACCATGAGCAAAGCCTACTACAGCACCGAAAACATCGGCCACTACGGTCTTGCTTTCCGCCACTACACCCACTTCACCTCACCCATACGCCGCTATCCCGACCTGATGGTACACCGACTGCTTGAACGCTACCTCGACGGAGGTAAAAGCGTAGACACCGACGAGTACGAAGAATACTGCAAACACTGCTCTCAAATGGAAAAGAAAGCCAGCGACGCAGAACGCGCCAGTGTGAAATACAAACAAGCCGAATACCTTAGCGACAAAATAGGTCAAGAGTTTCCTGCTCTTATATCCGGAGTTAGCAAATGGGGCATATATGCTGAGATAGAGGGCAACAAATGCGAAGGCATGATACCTATTGGAAGCCTAAAAGACGACTACTACATGCTCGATGAAGACAACTACCAAGTAATAGGCAGACGCTACGGCAAATGCTACAAGCTGGGCTACCCTGTAAGAATCAGAGTACGCAACGTAGACATGATGAAAAAACAGATTGACTTTGAATTGGTAGAAGAAAACGAGATGGAAACCACCACCACCCCTGCTAAACCCCAAAAGACCAAGCAGCCAACTCAAAAAGGAAAAAAGGAAAACAAAAAAAATAAGAAAGCCAAGAAATAACAAACAGATACAACATGCCCAAAGCGTCGAAACCATACAGATTCGACGCTTTTTTCATTTTACTATAATTCAACATCTAACCACATTTTTCAAATACCAAACAAACTGCAAAAAACATGTAAAATAAGGCAATGAAAATGAATAAAAATTGCAAAATAAGGCAATGAAAACAGATAAAATCTGTAAAATAAGGCATCGAAAATAAATAAAACTTACAAAATAAAGCAGTGAAAACAGATAAAACTTGTAAAATAAGGCAACAAAAATAGATTAAACTTGCAAAATAAGGCATCGTAAATGCGCCAGCCACAAAACAAACAACTAAAACACAAGATTATACACAAAAGAAAACAAAAAAGCAAAAAAATAATGTAGCGAAACAAATAAAAAGTGTAATTTTGCACCCATGAATGAGACACACATAAACAAGCGAGATCTTGAAGTCGTATTCAGCGACCAAAAGAACGAAATAGCCGAGTGGGCAGCAAAAGAGCTCTGTTCTCGTAGCGAAGAAAACATGATAGACTTAGAGAGTCCACAAGCGCAAGTAGTCATAGGCGTGCGTAGGAGTGGCAAATCTACATTATGCTTGCAAACACTTGTAAATGCCGGTATAAAATTTGCCTACGCAGACTTTGACGACGAGCGACTTGCCGGACTTGGCACAAAACAACTTAACGACGTACTTGAAGTACTGTATAAAATATATGGAGAATTCAAATACATCTTTCTTGATGAGATACAAAACATAGAAGGCTGGCCATTATTCGTCAACCGGTTGCTTCGTTCCAACATACATGTATTGTTGACAGGTAGCAATGCGAAACTACTAAGCAATGACTTGGCAACACACCTCACAGGGCGAAGTAGCGAGACAGCACTTTACCCATTCTCATTTGCAGAATACTGCGTCATGAAAGGCATCGACCTTCAACAGCGCAGCACAAAAAAAATAGCCGAACAGCGAAAAGCTTACGACGAGTACCTGCAACGAGGAGGCTTTCCCGAACTGATGAAGATAAAAAACAGCAAAAAATACATATCCAATCTTGTTAACAACATATTAAGACGCGACATCATACAGCGCTATCACATAGCATTTCCTGCTCAATTTGAAGAGATGTCTCACCACATATTAAACATCTCTCCCTGCGTTGTATCAACAGCCGACCTGTCAGAAACATTCAACTTCAAGTCCCCTCATACTGTACGCAACTACATCAAATATCTCAAAGAGGCATATCTCCTTATAGGCATAAAGAAATACTCGACCAAAAGCAAGAAAAGAGTGGCACAAGAAAAAATTTACGCCATAGACGTTGCCCTCATGAACCAACGGGAGAACGCATTTGCCGGCGCAAACCTCGGCTGGAGACTTGAAACCAACGTGCTAAACCATCTACACAGAAAATGCCAGAACGAAGGCTGGGACATATACTACCTTAGCGACCGTTCGGGAGAATGCGACTTCATAGTATGCAATGGCAACAAAACGACGCAATGTGTACAAGTGTCCTACGACATATCATCCGAAAAGACGTTAAAAAGAGAGGTCAACGGTCTGCTTTTGGCACACCGACACACCCAATGCGACAATCTCTTGCTTCTAACCGACCACGAATACAGGGATATAGAAAAAAATGGCTTGCAGATAAAAATACGACCTGTATACGAATGGTGTACTACATTGTTTGACGAAAGATTGGATTAGGCGACATTCAGCACACACATATATCAGGCAAACAAAAACAAGCGCCAACACAATATAAAGTGTTGACGCTTGTAGTTTGACTAACATCTGAACTAATCACTACAATCTACCTTGTGTGTATGTTTATTACCACAGTATGGACAGAAAATTCTATAACAGTTTGGTTCATTAGAAGTCTTAACCGATTGTTTTGTCTTTTCCGAGCAAGAAGCCTCGTTTATTGAGCAGATCTTTTTAACACAAACCTCATCATACCTAACGGAGTCTACCATGAATTGCATTTTGTAATCGTCGCAAGACATTTTAGGGATGTTCTATAAATTAACATATTAATAATTAAATAAATGGTATAATATTTCGATAAAAAGTCGTACCTTTGTAGTAGAAATCATACAGAATCATGCAGAGAACTACTATATACCGCAAGCCGATGGGTGAGAACCTGTTCGAGGAGGAGTTCACGATTGAAGCTCTCTCCCAGATGGGTAATCCCCTTGAGCAACTCGCCGCCTTGGTCGACTTTGA
>JAZRVD010000046.1:0-4389 GCA_045598945.1 Bacteroidales bacterium
GGCACACCCTCTTTAGGACCGTCGGTAAAGAAGCCTATCCCCACGCCGCCTGCCTTGTTCTCGTAGAGTACGTTGAAACGGAAATTCTCTCGACTGATTTGTGTGCTTTTAAGGAAATAGACGTTTTTCATCATCAAGCGCCACAACGGGCCGTGCGTATTGGTGTTGGTGCTTTTAAGCAACTTGACGATGAGCGTGTTAGGATCGTTGATGCCGTCGGTGGTCAGCTCACCGACCTGATAGATGGTAGTGTCGCCGATAATCTGATATTGGAAAGCCACAGCCAGCACTTGGTCGTTGCTAAGAGGCTGCGAGAGAGATATAAAGCCAAGCTGAGAGTTGTATGTGTACTCGTTGCTATTGAGCAAGCGGGCGCTCTCTATCTTCTCGTAGTCGGTGCCACTGACAAAGCCGAGGCTCTGCATGAGAGTGGTGATGCCATTGACGCTGCGCACCGAGCCTGGGTTGATATACGACAGCAGGTTGTTGCTGTTGTTGTTAGGCCTGTCGTTGCCCGATGTGGCGAAAATCCTACCGCCTATGGTGTTGCTTGGCGAGGACTCGCCGAGGTCGGTAAGTGCCAAGAGGTTGCGGTTGTTGGTAACGGCGGCGCCTACGTTAGTGCGCCACACCTCCATACGCAGTATCTTGACATTGGAGGCAATGATGGGGAGAGTAGAGAGCGACTTGTTGTAGGTGTTGTAGAAATATTGCGAGATAAAGTAGTGGCGATTGTCCTCGTACTCGTCGGCACGTATCTCAAACTCTTGCGCGCTTGCCCCACCCTTTACCTGAATATTCTCCGTGCTGGTCTCTTTCTGGCTATATACGGCGTCGATGGTAAGCTTGCCGAACTTGAGCTTGGTGTGGAAGCCGAAGAGCTGCTGGCTGCCCTTGATAAGCGTGGTGTTGAGAGGGAAAGAGATGTCGGCGGCCTCAATAAGCTGAATGATATCGTCCTCCTTGCCGTCGTAGCGAAGTTTGATCTTGTTCTCGAAGTCAAAGGTAGCCTGCGTGTTCCAGTTGAGGTCGAAGTTTATGAGGTCGCCTATCTTGGCGTTGAGGGCTATCTGTATGTTCTCGTCGAAGTCGAAGGTGGTAACGCTGCGGCGGTTGACGTCGAGGGCGGGGTCGTCGCGGTAGTTGTTGATAACCTGGAATGTAAGCTCGGCGCTACCCGACGGGTTGATAGAAATCTCCGGCTTGCCCAAGAGGGCTTCCACCTTGCGGCTAATCTCGTTAAAGCCGGGTATCTTGCTGAGCAGGCCCTCCTTGTCGTCGCCAGCGAGGTCGTCGGAGGAGGTGTTTTTCTTGCGCCAGTACTGCTGCATAGTCTGGTTCATCTGCCAGTCCTGATACTCCTCGAATGTAAGTATCTCGCGCGTAAGCACGTTGTCGCCCAACTTGGTCATCTTCACATACTCGCCACGCTCGGCGTCATACTCCACCACGGTCTGCAAGGCCGACGGGGTGTATGAGCCACCGATATTCGGTCGCCACGAGGTGTCGCTCTGTGCATAGGCCACAGCCTGCGCCAAGAGCATAACGACAACAAGAGCAAGATATTTATGTAGACAACGTAACTGCAACAGAATAGTATTAAGATAGTTTAGGAAGAGCTGCCTTTATCAGCTCTTCGGTAGATAGCGAGGCGTCGAGCGAGGCGAGAGCCTTCTCGGTGGCAGCCTTGGCGAAGCCCAGCATGGTGAGCGCCTGCAGCGCTTCGTTCTTGCTGACTGAATCGGTTGCCACCTGACGCGAGGTACCAACGGCGCCAAAGGACTTCATCTTGTCTTTCAGTTCCACTATGACGCGCTGTGCCGTCTTGGCGCCTACGCCTTTGACATGCTGCACGGTGCGCACGTCATCGGCGCTGATAGCTGCCGCCAGCTCGCCGACAGAGAGAGTAGAGAGCATCAGCCTTGCCGTGTTGGGACCTACGCCACTTACCGATATCAGCAGTCGGAACATATCGCGTTCGGCAGCATCGACAAACCCGTATAGCAAATGTTCATCTTCGCGTATCACCTCGTGTATCAACAGTCTTACAACAGTGCTGTCGTCGCCGGCAGACGGTTGCAACAAAGAGTGTGTGGCAAGACTTATCTCGGCACAGTAGCCGATGCCGCCGCACTCTATGACCACCTGAGTGGCTTTAAGCTGTGTCAATTCGCCTTTGAGATATTCTATCAAAACAAAGAAGTTGTTATATATTAGTAAAAGAATACAAAATTACATATTTTTCACGACATTGCGTCCCACAGTTCACACGCACTTGTTAAGCCACTAACTTTCAACGGCTAATAAACCAGGCGAGGTGCCGACGAGAGGCGTTGCAGCGAGCCGTTGTGCAGGTTTATAGGCACTACCGGCACTGTGTCGGGGCCCATATAGTCCGGCTGATGATAGTAGCCAATGCTCCAAGCAGGGCTATGCCGCAAGAGTCGGTAGTCGTCGTTGCGAGGGTTGCGGAAGAGAGGGTCTTGGTCCCAGCTGCCGCCTTTTATGAGGCAGTTGCCCACATAAACGTTGCACTCAGCCTCGTCGGAGGCAAAGACCAGCATCTCCGGCTCACGGTAGTTGCCATATATTATACAGTCTTGAAAGACCGCCTCTGTCAAGTCGCGCAACAGCACGCCAGAGCCATAGTCGTAAGAGTTGCTGAGGATGACGCTTGGCGTAGTGCGATGGGTAAAGTTCCAGTAGTTGGCAGAGGTGAGGTAGCGGAAATAGTATATGCCGCCGTAGGGAGCGTAGAAGGTGGCACCGCCGCAGTCGGCTATAAGCAGCTCCTCGCAGTAGATAACGGCATCGTCGGCCTGGATGCCGGCCACCTTTATATGCTCTATCTCGCTCTTGGTGATGACAAGCGTGGGTGTGTCATAGGCACAGCTGTCGGCGATGATGCCATAGTAGCTGTTCTCTATGCGAGCGTGGTTGAACACGCAATCTTTAGAGCCGCCGCCGCTGATGCCACCCAGCCATATATGCCCCCACTGGCCTGGCAGACTCTTGTAGTATCCGTCTTGGCGGATAGAGGTAAACAACACAGGGCTTTCGGCGCTGCCGTCCACATGCAGCGTGCCGCCATTGAAAACCCACAGCACAGCGTCGTTGGCGAAATACAGCTCGTCGCCTGCCGTGAGGTTTAGCACCGAATCCTCGTCAACAACAGCGTAGCCCACAATGACATGCGGCAAGGAGTGGTCCCACTGGCTGCAGTTGATGACGCTGTAGTCGTAGTGGTTGCCGTAACGGTCGATATATGGCTCGCCATCAACATTGCACAGTGTACGCTGAGGGGTATGATATACGGCGTTGCGGCCATACGCCCTAAGATGCAGCGACTGCGGTCGGCAGCCCTCAACGTCGAAGAGCAGCTCGTCGTCGACGATAAAAGGCTCGCGGCTGCTGTTGGGATTGACATTGACCTGGATAAAGACAAAGATGCTGTCGTGAGCGTCTATCTCCAAATGGCGCGCCACCATGGAGGTGTCGCCATCGACATTGACTCTAAACCTCGACGCCCTGCCCTGCAGCAGCGTTACCTTGCTTAGCACCACCTTGCTGTCGGAAGTGTTGTAGACAGTAGTGCGGCGAGTGGTAGAGCCCATGGTGCAGAACACGGTGTCGAAAGATACGGTGTCGGTAGAGAAAACGAGAGGGGCGACATCGCCGTGCAATATATCATTATCCTTCTGGCACGAGATAGTCCAATAATTTATTGTGAAAAGAAATAATAGCGATAATATCGACGGCATACGTTTCATTGATAAAAATAACGTTCTTTTTTACATGTTATTACATAAACGTTTCAAAAAAAGTAGTAACTTTGCAAATTGTTTTTTTTGCACAACCAACGAAGAAAAAAGGACAATAACAGCACTTGACATTAACTCATTATGAAAAAGAAACTGACAGAAATACTTAGTACACGTACAGGTTACAACTGGCAATATTGCTCATTGGGCGGCGTAACGCGCGTAAAGATAACCAGCGGTGCCGACATAGCGCACCTCGACGAGTTGGACCGCAAGCTGTGGTCGGTGCTCAGTTGCCCGACAACGGGGCTTGAGTTCGACTCGCAGACGTTGCAGTACCTCGACACCGACCACGACGGCAAGATACGCGTCGACGAAGTGATAGGAGCATCGAAATGGTTGAAGTCTACGCTCAAGAACCTTGAGATACTAATAGAGGGCAAAGGCGCCGTAGCCTTCGACAACCTGCGCACCGACACCGACGAGGGCAACAAGATGCTTGCCGCATGCCAGTGCATATTCAACGCCATGGAGCGCTCGTCGCAGCAGATCTCCCTACAAGACATAACCCATTTCAAGAAGGTACTCGCCGAACAGGTCAACGGAGCCAAAGGCGGGGCCGTAGAGC
>JAZRVD010000047.1:0-17917 GCA_045598945.1 Bacteroidales bacterium
CAGTCAACCCTGAACAGTTATAAGAATAACTCAGTCAACTATAATCAGTTTTAATGTTTAATTGAGTCAACTTTTCCAAGGGGTAAGACATACATGTAGTCAACCTAAATCAGGAAACTACATTCAATAATCTTCATTTGGTGCAAATTTGGCCTTTCAATAATCTTCATTTGGTGCAAAATTCGCCTTTCAATAATCTTCATTTGGTGCAAAATTCGCTCTTCAATAATCTTCATTTGGTGCAAAATTCGCCCTTCAATAATCTTCATTTGGTGCAAAATTCGCTTTTCAATAATCTTTATTTGGTGCAAGTGTAGACTATGTTCTTCTCTTGTGATACAATGAGTAGTAAGTATCCTTCATTTCATTCTCTCTGTTGGGTGTTTTTGTTGTTTAGGGCGTAATTCACCACACAAACATACTCGGGGTGCTGACCTGGGTTAAGCTCTTGTTGCCCTTACAGGACATAAGATACAGCTTACACCATTTAGTACATTGGTGTGAGACCACATTTGGAATTCCTAAAATGCATCTTTGTGGATAATCATTTTTTTTATGTCTTTTTTTTTTGCTATTTTTGTTGCGTTGCGTTGATATTTCTTGTTTGTGTTTATGTTGTTGGTTTGTAGTTGTTTTGTTGTTTTCTCTTTTTTCAATAATCTTCATTTGGTGCAAAATTCCTCTTTCAATAATCTTCATTTGGTGCAAAATTCGCCTTTCAATAATCTTCATTTCGTGCAAAATTCGCCTTTCAATAATCTTCATTTGGTGCAAAATTCACTTTTCAATAATCTTCATTTCGTGCTTTCGGGGTGTTGTCGCTTAAAATATTAGTAGAATGAAACGTAAAGTATACAATCTCTTGCTTGACTGGAAACAGAATCGTTCTCGTCGTGAGGCCTTGTTGATAGATGGTGCTCGACGTATTGGCAAAAGCTGGGTGGTGGAGGATTTCGCCAAGCGAGAGTATAAGTCGTACATTATCATCAATTTCTCTAAAATATCCGAAGAGTTGCTCAATGTCTTTGAACATTATTTGATGAAACCTGACGAACTCTTCGCTCGTCTGCAACTCTGGTCGGGTGTTAAGTTGTGGAAACACAAGTCGCTGATAATCTTCGACGAGGTGCAGTGCTATCCCAAAGCTCGTGAGGCTATAAAATGGCTCGTAGCAGATGGTCGGTACGATTATATCGAGACAGGCTCTTTGGTGAGTATTCGTAAGAACACCTCTGGCATCGTGCTACCCAGCGAGGAGTGCCATATAGACATGTGGCCTATGGATTTCGAGGAGTTCCTTTGGGCGTTGGGCGAAGATGTGATGATGAATTATATTCGCGACTGCTATGTCGGTAGGCGCCCTTTGGGACAGGCCATCCATCGCAAGGCCTTGGATCTCGTGCGTCTGTATATGATAGTGGGTGGCATGCCGCAAGCCGTCGAGGCGTATGTACGCACGCGCGACTTTGCACAGGTCGACCATATCAAGCGCAATATCCTCAGCCTTTATCGTTCCGATATCTATCAGTATGCACCCGACTGCTCTGCCAAGGTGGCACAGGTGTGGGACTTTATCCCTTCGCAGCTGCAGCGCCATGAAAAACGTTTTCGTATAGGCGACATGCAGCGTGGCGCAAGGTCGCGCAGCTATGCCGACGCTTTCTTCTGGCTCGACGAGGCTCGTGTCGTCAATCCTTGCTATGCTGCCACTGAACCCAGCGTAGGTCTCAAGCTCAATCGCGACGACTCCAAATACAAGCTTTATCTTGGCGACACCGGACTGCTCATCTCTCATGCTTTCGACGAAGAGGCTATTGCTCAGGAGGAGCTTTATCGCAAGCTCATGCTTGGCAAGCTTGAGATAAACTGTGGCATGCTTGTCGAAAACCTTGTGGCGCAGATGCTTCGCGCTGGCGGTCATCCGTTGTACTACTTCTCTAAGACAGACCGCAGCAATGCGGCGGAAAATATGGAGATAGACTTCTTGCTTCGCAAGTCTACGATTACCAACAAGCACAACGTCTATGCTGTCGAGGTCAAGTCGACGCAACGTTACACCACGTCGTCGTTAGACAAATTCCAGCACAAGTTCTCTGCCAATCTCCATACGCCTGTCATCGTTCACACCGCCGACCTCAAAGTGCAGGACGGCGTACTCTTTCTGCCTATATATATGACTCCCTTGTTATAATAATTAAAACATCATGTCAGATTTAGTTAAGCTAAACACGCTTATTGTACGTTTTGCCAATAAGATAAATACCAACGAGATACCACTCTTCCGTGGAGCTATTATCGATGCTGTGGGTACAAAGAACCACTTGTTGTTTCATAACCATCAAGACGAAGGTTATCGTTACGGCTACCCCCTCATTCAGTACAAACGCATACAGCAGTGTGCCGCCATAGTATGTGTAGGTGAGGGCGTTGATGAGATAGGCTCTCTCTTTGCCTCCTCATCGTTCAACCTTCGTATAGGCAGGCGACAGGAGCAGTTTACGGTGGACCGTGTCATACCGCAGCAGATAAATGTGCAGATATGGCAGTCCTCGTTCCTGTACCGCCTTCGCGGCTGGCTGCCTTTCAACAGCGAGAACTACAATGCTTATCAGCAGCTCGACAGCCTCGGCGAGAAGATAAAGATGCTCGAAGGCATCTTGACGGGCAATATGCTCTCTTTCTGCAAGTCGATAGGCTATACTGCGGAAAATCAGCTCTCTTGCAGCATCGTCAACATCGAGGAGCCTAAGGTGGTGCGATACAAAGGCATCTTGACTACATGCTTCGACCTTCAGTTCAAGACCAATCTCTCGCTGCCCGACTATATAGGTCTCGGCAAAGGCGTCAGCCTTGGGCACGGCATAGTTACGCAGATGCGTCAGCAGCAGGCAGAGGTCAAGAAAAAGCAGCTCTTTCTACTCGGCGGCGGCGACTTGGAGATGTACACCATATCTCAGCTGCTGAAAAACAACGGCATCACGGTAGAGGACAGGGACCTCACGTGGGCGACGGCGCGCACCAGCGCCTACGCCGACATTTTCGACAAATATCCGCCGTCGCATTGCGACATCTATGGCGTCGAGCTTGCCGAGGACTGCGCTTTGCCGTCCAACTATCATCGTATCGACCATCATGGCACGTTGCCCAACTATCCGTCGTCGCTCGACCAGGTATGCAATCTGTTGAACATAGTTCCCGACCGATGGCTGCAGCTTGTCTCGGCCAACGATGCCGCCTATATACCTGGCATGCGGCGCCTTGACGCTACGCAGCAGGAGATAGAGAAGGTTCGCAGTCTCGACCGTCAATATCAAGGTGTTACAGCCTTCGACGAGACTGCCGCCGACCTTGCCATGGTAAACTGTCCTTCCGACCGCCTGACGGTGGTGTTCACCAAGGCGCAGCACTTCTCGCCCATCGTCGACAGACTATACCCCTTCCAGCGACTGCTGGTCTACAACGACAGCGAGCTGACCTACTATGGCGAAGACTGCAAGCAGCTCGCAGCCCATTTCGCCCGTTCCTTAAAAAATGGCAAGATGTACAGCGGCGGCGGCTCCAACGGCTACTTTGGCATATCGTATGATGACTGCACCCCAGCCCGAATCCAGTCCTTCGTCGACCTGATTATCCATCTAATGAAATAAAGAAAATAATATCTATATATGAGCGATTTTATAAGTGAACATGTTTTCATATATCCTTTTCAATGGTATAAAGACTCTATTTCGAAAACAGAAACTTTTACCCAAAAGACAAACTTGAATGGGCTTGTTTTTAAAGAAAATAGTGTTTGGCAACATGTTGAAGTGGACGATTACGACCCTGAAACATATAATGAGAAAAATTATTTCTACTTTTTTGTACATCCTGCTTTATACGAAAAAAAAGATAATAAGGATAATACTATACTGTATCGGTATGAGCGTGTCGAACCAAAACGTGGCGATGTGTTCTATGAGATAAAGTGTAGGGTGAGAAAAAAGGAACATGTTTACAAGTTGCTTGTAAAGTCTATCACTCTTGACTATTATTCTACGGGTATAGGTGTGTTGAAGATTCATGTTCAAAACAAAGATTATAACAATCCTGAAGATGTGTTGTATATCAATCAGTTCGGTCGCCGAATATACCCTCCTTTTGCTAATGATGTTTTTATGCGTTTCGAGCTTGCTGTTTCTATCGCACTGACAGGGTTGGATGATGAGTCGCTATTAGACGGTGGGTATAAAGATGATTTTAGTGGGTATGCAGAGCGTGTAGGCCAAGATGTCAAGATGCTGAAAAAGAGTAAAACTATATCTTCGTATATTGTACATCTTATAAATGGTTTGACCCCTGGTGTTAAAATAGAGTCTGCTGGTGATGATAGAATGTTTGTAGCATCGTATTATAGAAATGACTTGTTGAGTCAGAAGTGTGAAAATGGCGAGATATTTACTGAGGAGTTTTGGTATATGTTTCTTTCTGTCGCTGGCAAAACGTCTACAGGTATAAGCGAAAAAATGAAAAAACATTTGTTGGAAGACGCTACTTATTCACGGTGGCAAGCACAGGGTACGTTATATGGGATAACGCGTTATTCCTTCCAGATGCTTACAAAAGAGACTAATTCTGTTGATTATCTTACTCAAAATTTTGTGTCTGTTTATGTGCGTTTTATTGTATTGCTTCTTGTGCAAAGGTCGTCAGTCTTACGTTTTTCAGAAGAGGTTACATCGATTATTCGCATGCATAGTGATAAGGATTTGAATGAAAAAGCTGACTCGGTGTATAAAGAGTATATACGATTTGTCAATCAAATATACTTTCGCGAGGTTACAGCACAAGAGCAGGGTATTGATTTCTATCAAATGTTGTCGCAATCTATGCAATTAAAGGAGCAGATCGAAAAGCTGGATGAAGAAATTAGTGAGGTGTATAAATACGTCTCTCTATGTGAGGATAGAAAGTCGAATGATACGATGTCGATGCTTACTTGGATAGCTGCAATTCTTGGCACGTTGTCTACCTGTTTCGCATTTTTCTCAATGACAAACGACTGGATGTTGGGTGAAGGTGTCTGGCAGACAAATGTGTTTTGGCAGATAGTGCTATCCTTTTTTGTGCTGTTAACTATTATTATTGTAATCATGTTTTGTAAGCGGAAGAAATAGATGATATGAGTTTTTTTGAGTGTTGATGAAAAAAAACTTGTGATATTGAATATAATCTGTAAATTTGCAAAAAGAAAGTTACAAAAATCGAATGGAAAAATCAAAAAAGTATGGCTGAATGTTTTGTAAGCAAGAATATCGGTAGACCGCTGTTGTTTGTTGGCGGTGACCTTTCGGGTATTCAAAAGTTTTTATATAATATCACTTCAAAACGTGCGTCAGTAAGTCTTCGTGGTCGTTCGCAATATTTGGTGGACTTTACGAGAGAAGTATTGGATGACTTAACAAAGTTGGTGTATGATAAAAAAAATGCTGACAACTCGAAGGAAAATACACATATAGAGTTAATTGCACAATGCAATGAAGAAATATACTGTTCTGGTGGCAAGTTCTATTGGATAGTTGACGATACGGCTGATATTAGAGCGATGATAGATGAGGTTGCAATGCAAAAAGAGAGAGACCTGTGGTATGAACATTTTGGTCAGTTAGCATTGCACATTGCTTATGTGCCATTCCGATTTTGCGAAAAAGAGGGTGCTAAAGAGATGGTGGAGATAGATAATAAAAAATATGGCATCGGAGAGTTATGGAATAAGGCGAATATGAAGTTTGCTGAATGTAAGGCACATCGTTTTGGTAATATGGTTACTAAACATTATGGCGAACTTTTTGGCATAAGACAAGTGTCGTCAAAGGCTGAAGTGTGTGCAGTTACAGGTGTTGAAAGTAAGGGTTTAGTACCATTGCCATTGCTAAATGGTGTGGAGGACAATGACACAATGGTTCTGAAGTCGGTGAGAGAACAGATCGAAATCGGTATGGAGTTGCAAAGGAGAGAGGTGTTCAAGACTTTTGAGGACTATGCCAAGGATAGCTATTTGGGTGTTCTTCGTATGGATGTGGATGGTCTTGGCACTCGTTTTACTAAAGGCTTTGATACCATGCAGGCTTATATGGATTTTTCGGAAACTCTTACTGATTTCTTTGAAAAACGTATACGAGAATTGAGAAACGATGATGAGTTTAAGGATTATGTCTTAATAGTATATGCTGGTGGCGATGACCTTTTTGCTGTTGGCAGGTGGGATAAAGTGGTAGATTTCGCCGCTGTTGTTCATGATGAACTTGAAAAGTTCTTGCCAAATGAAGGTATTACGATTAGTGGTGGAATGGTTGTTGTAGATGGAAAATTTCCGATAGCCAAATCGGCTGAATTGTCTGGCGAAGCAGAAGAAAAGGCTAAGGATTTTCCTAAATCTGCAAAGTTGTTTGGTGATGTTGAGGTAAAGGAAAATGCAGAGAAGTACGAACAGTACGAGAAGAGGAAAAATGCTTTTTGTTTGTTTGATGTGGCATTTTCTTGGGATGGCGAGTTCGGCTTTGTTAAAGAGTATAAGGATGACTTTGTCTATTATGTTGAACATGAGAACCTCCCCACATCAATATTGCATAAGCTTATGGAGCTGAATGAGGTTAGAAGAAGGGGAGAAATGCGTTATGTTTGGAATACGGCATATTATATGACTCGTTTTGCAAAAGACAAGAGAGATAGTGTAAAATGTTTTTGCAAGAATCTGGAACATGATTTATATCAGGGCGCTCGCAATTACGAGTTGATAGCCTTGGCAGCTCGCTGGGCTGAATTGGTTTTAAGAAAAATTTGATTCAAAGACAAAAGGATAAATAAATTTAATAACTAAATTTTTTGTTATGGAATGGAAAAAAATGATTCCTCAAAATGAAATTGAGGAGAAGGTAACAGATAAAACGGTGAAGTTTGCTGAAGATTTTGGCAAATACCTTGGAACGGATGTTAAAGAAGGATATAAAACACTGACTGCTAAGCTGACTACAAGTCAATTGAGAAATTTTTTCGGTGAGGTGAAACGTCAACAGATGTGTGGATTTGATGAGACAGCCTTTGCCCTTCTCAAACCAAAACTTGCGTATGCTGTTGGTCGTGCGGATAAAAAATCCAAAATAGTGGATTTTTATGAAGTTATGTCTGAAGCTATTGATCGTGTTCTTAATGCAAAATCGGAAGCGGATCAAAAAAAACGCTTTAAGAATTTTATTGATTTTTTTGAAGCGATTGTCGCTTATCATAAGTATACGGTTAAAGATTGATAATAAAACAATATATTATGAAAACATTAGAGAAAAAAATAAGAATTAATACCACATTAGAACTTTTGACAGGTATGCATATCGGTGGTAGCAAGGATAGTGTTGAAATAGGTGGAATTGATAATCCTGTTATCAAAATTGCAACGAAAGATAATCAGCCATACATCCCAGGTAGTTCGCTCAAGGGTAAAATGCGTTGCCTTCTTGAACAGGTGAGCGGCTGTGCAAAAGTTGGTGAAGATAATGCTGTCGCAAAAATGTTTGGCTCTGCTGATACTAAAAATCCTAATCCGTCGCATATCATTGTTCGTGATGCGATGTTGACGAAGGAGTCGTGTGTTCGCTTGAAGGATGCTCAAATGGATATGCCCTTTACTGAGGATAAATACGAAAATACTATAGATCGTGTTAAGGGAGTAGCAGAAAACCCACGACAAACGGAACGTGTCCCGGCTGGTGCAATATTTGATGTTGAGTTTGTCTTGAATGTTTGGGATGATGACAAGGAGGGTGATATGATGAAAATGCTGGAAGAGGCTATTCGTCTGTTAGAAAATGATTATTTAGGTGGCAGTGGTAGTCGTGGATATGGTCAGGTGAAGTTTGGCGAGCTTAAAAAGCAGGTGTTATCGAAAGAGAACAAATGGGGAACTATCTAAATCTGAAGAAAAATCTTTCACATTAATTTGTATTAGAGTATGAGAAAAACATATAGTTTGTACAAACTGCGTTTTACCTCACCTTTGCATATTGGAGACTGTCGCGGAGATTATGGCAATAGTCTTACTACTGTTGCGTCAGATACTTTCTATGCTGCCATAACTGCTACTTTGGCAAAACTTGGAAAGGATATACCGGATAATGGTGATCTTGGTTTTGTGATGAGTAGCCTGTTTCCCTTTTTTCAAAAGGACAAGGCTTCTGAGTCAGTTCTCTTTTTCCCTCGCCCTTTGCGCTGCAAGCCTTTCCAAGCAGATGATCCAACAGACAATAAATTGCTAAAAAAAGTTGCTTGGGTAGATAAGTGTTCCTTTGAAAAAATGCTGGCAGGTTCTTCTTTAGGCAATATTAAGGAGTATATACATAAAACATTTTTGTCGTCGGTAAAGATTGCTGATTCTACAGAAAGGGATGATTCTAAAGAGATAAAGATAGATAATTTTGTGCATAGTCAGGTCGTCCAGCGTGTGAAGATAGAAATGGGTAAAGATACTGTACCGTTTTATGTGGATAGAGTTAGTTTTAGAGGTGAAAGCGGGTTGTTCTTCCTTGCCGAGGGCAATGTCGAATTGCTGGAAGAGGCTTTGCCTCTATTGGCTCTCGAAGGTGTCGGTACTGACAGGAGTGTTGGTTATGGACAGTTTGAGTTTGAAAAAGAACAACTTGATATGGATGTGCCTGACAACGCACAGTATCAAATGTCGCTTTCCAATTTTATCCCGGAATCGTCAGAGCAGTTAAAAGGGCTGGTTGGTGATCTCAAAAAGTCGCAAGTCGCATACGATTTTGTTCGTCGTGGCGGATGGATAACTACCCCCCCGTATATTACTTTTCGCAAAAATGTCATATATGCCTTTGTTCCGGGTTCTACGTTTTTAGGCTCTGATGCATCAGCCAAAGGTCGCTTTGTAGACTTAAAGCCCGAAGCATGTAAGGAGTTGCCCGTTTGGCGTTGTGGCAAGGCTATTTTTCTTCCAACAAATATAAATATTGATGATCATGCCAATAAATAATCAGATAAACATTCGTTTTACAGTTCTTACTCCAACATTTATTGGCTGTGGTCAAGAAAATGATTATGTTGCAGGTGTCGATTTCGTTATTGATAGAGATCATGTGCTAATTTTGTCGCAAGAACGGCTGATGTCTCTTCTTGATCCATCTGAAATTGCTCAATATTCAACATGTTTGTTAGGCAGAGATGGTGAAAGGTTGGTTAAGTTGTTTGGGGAGAAAAGATTGAACGATGCGTGCGTTAAAAAGGTTTCTTTGAGAGAACTGGGTATAAGTAGTATTGATGCAATCAAGCCGATGATAAAAAACCAACTAAGTGGTAATCCTTTGCTTGTTGGTAGTTCGCTCAAAGGTGCGTTGATGAACGTTTTTGCCACATATTTGGGAGTAAGAGGGAATAAGGATAACGTTTTTGGTACGGCAAAGGATGGTAATGTCTTTTCTCGTTTTATCAAATTTCATGATGTGGAGTTTGATAGTGATTGTTTGTCGTTAGTTAATACAAAAATATTTAATCTTTTTACAAGAAATGGTGGAGCATGGCAAGGTGGCTGGAAGGATGGAGGTCGAACAAGTCCGGATTTTAACCCAGGTAAATTTAATACAATATATGAGGCACTAAAGCCTGGTGCAACGGCAGTGGGAAGTTTATTGCTATGTGATGAGCTTTTTAAGTTGTATGCTTCAAGGGGTGATAGAGATAAACAACATGTCAAATCTCGTGAAAAAGAAAGCTTGTTGCAATCTCCGCAAACTCTTTTTGAGGTTATAAATGCTCATACAGCTCTGATGTTAAAAAAAGATAGGGCTTTTTTCACGAAGTTCAGCACAGCCAAGACGGAGTGTATTGTGGATGCAATAGATGATTTGTTGAAAAAAATCAATGAGAATAGCGGTAATTCTTGTGTTCTGCGTTTATCAGCTGGCTCAGGTTTTCATTCTATTACAGGCGACTGGCAGTTTGACGATTATTCTTCTGGTAGATTAGGTCGTAAAGTAGATAGAGAAGATATAGAAGGAAAGAAACTATTAAATACTCCGGGTGGTATCAATCCTAAAAGTAGAAAGATTGCTGTCTCAGATGATTTGTTTACATTGATGGGGTTTGTGAAACTTGAAGTGGTGGATGAAAAAGAAGCGGCGGAATATATGACGAGTATTCAAGAGTCAAGGTTGAAGAGAGTTGATTCGTATCGTTTTTTTTCCGATCAAAAGTTGCAGAAACAAAAAGTTGAAGAGACCAAACGACAACAACGGTTACAAGAAGAGTCGGAACGCCAAAATAAATATACAGAATTATTGGAGAAATTGTCTGACCTAAAATCTCAAGGGAAATATTCTGAGGCTATAGAAAAAATTAAAGAATCAAATTTGAAGGACTTCTTTTCAGATTTGAAAGCTGAAGAGAATGCTCTCAGACTATTGCTAAATGAACAAAAAAATAATGATGAAAAACAGCGGTTGATCGATGAGACGAGAAAAAAAGGTCTGTCTATGTTGCTTGAAGCTAAGCAAGAAAATGGCGAATATGCTGTCAAGGATTTCAAGGTATGTGAAAAGAAAGTAGATAAATATTTGAAGGACCTCAATCTGTCTGCTCTTGAGTCTGATGCCGATATTGAGGCATTAAGAAGAACGTTACAACGTCTGAAGTCTAACTCTAATAAGAAGGAATTAAAATTATGGAGTGATCCTGATAGTTCTCTTTGGGAAACTGTTGAAAAATGGACAAATGGTAAGGTCAATTTGATAGAATAATATGCCAAGAAAAGTTTTAATCTCTTTTTTAGGTACAGGGTCGTATAATGAGAACAGAACGTATCGCACTGCGGATTATCGTTTCGATGATGGTACACAATATAATACCTCATTTGTTGCCAGTGCTATTGCTCAACACCTTCACCCGGATGTGATTATTCTATTAGGAACAGTTAAGTCGATGTGGGAGGAGGTTTATCGCAGTTTTTCGGGCGATAATGTAGATGAGGGTTATTATGTAGAGTTAGGTGATTTTTGCCATAATGCGAACAAAGATTCCGAACTATCATTACCTCAAAAAGATGTTTTGGAAAATGCAATAGCACCTGAAGCGCATGTGGAACTGATTAGGTATGGCCTCAATCAAGAAGAAATCAGAGAAAATTCAGCTATTGTTTTAGGCCTTGAAAAATATTTCAAGCGAGGTGATATTTTGACGGTTGACATAACTCATTCTTTCCGTTCTCTGCCACTGGTTTTGATGAACCTTTTGGTCTATTTGCGCAATGTTAGTAAAAAATCTATCCAGATTGATCATGTGCTGTATGGTATGTTGGATATATCAAGGGAATTGGGCTATACGCCAGTGGTTGAACTGAATGATGTCTTGACAATCAATGATTGGATAACTGGTGCTTATTCTTTGCAAGAGTATTGTAATGGATATAAAGTCGCAGAATTGATAAAAAACTTAGGAGATTCGAACGTTTCCAACCGTTTGACGAAGTTTTCTGACGTGGTGAATCTAAATCATTTGGGAAGGATTAGAACACAGGCTCAAGAATTGGCGGCTATAAGAAATGTGGAAATCACTCCAATTGCGGATTTGGTTGTTAAGCCTATTGTTAATGATTATGTAGAGCGTTTCTATGGACAGATGACGGACTCGGCTTTCCAATTTAGAGTAGCAAAATGGCAATTTGAACATCGTAATTATGCCTCTGCTTTTTTGGCTTTGATTGAGTCGGTTATTTCTTATGTATGTGAGTCTCAATCTCTTGATGAAAATGATATTGATTGTAGGGAAAGAGCGAAGCGTATACTTAGATATAAAGAGAATCCTGTAAAGCAAATAAACGATCTGAAAGTTTTAAGAAGTTCGTTTAATAGAACAAACTCGTTTCGTAATAGCGTTGCTCATCAGGTGGTAAATGGCAGAGATAATGCAAGAGATGTTGTTGACGTCTTACAAAATGTTATTAACAAATTGGAAGATATTATAAAATAAGACAAGATGTCAAGAAAGGTTTTTGTCTCCTTTTTGGGGACTAATAATTATTTGCAAGCACGTTATCAGATAGGTGAAACTATTTGTACGCCAACTCGTTTTGTGCAAGAAGCTATATTAGAAACACTACGTCAAAAAGGTGTTGTTTTTGATTGTGTATTTATCTTTTATACGGATGAATCTTGTAAGAAGAATTGGTGTGATAATGGACAAGAGAGAGTGTTGGAGAATAAAGAAATCGAATCTCGTGGACTTGGTGGCGTTTTAAAGTCAAAATATAATAATGTTGAGGGAGTGAGTATAAAAGAGGGCTTCTCTGAAGAAGACGTGTGGTCTATTTTTAACACAGTGTATGATAAACTTGAGGATGGTGATGAGATATATTTTGACGTTACGCATGCTTTTCGCTCTATTCCAATGTTCTCGACAGTCCTCTTTGGCTTCTCGCAGTATATGAAGGATACTACGTTGCAAGAGGTGTATTATGGCGCTTTTGAGAGGTTGGGACCAGCCTATGAGGTGAAGAATATGCCTGTAGAAAAACGCATTGCTCCTGTTCTAAGGCTTTCTAATATGATTAGATTGCAACAGTATACTGAAATGTCTAACTCTTTGGTTTCTTTTGGCAGAATGAAGGAGGTGGCAGAAGGTATCGCTAATGATGATGTCGGTGCTTTAGCAAAAAGTCTTGCAAAAAATCTTAACAAGCTTGATGAATATATCAATATAAATGATATAAATAATATAAAAAATGGGGGAGTTGTTGCTCAGATAAAGGGTTGTTTGAAAAAAATGTTGAAGTCAAAAGACCTTCCAATGGCTTCTGTTTGTGTATTAGAAAGATTGAAGAGTGAGTTGTCTGGTTTTA
Source organism: Bacteroidales bacterium (assembly GCA_045598945.1). Lineage (GTDB taxonomy): Bacteria > Bacteroidota > Bacteroidia > Bacteroidales > P3 > Colimorpha. The sequence goes on from JAZRVD010000047.1 coordinate 12,875, forward strand.
TTCCAGAGGATTCGTATCAGAATGTAGAGGCTGCTATAATGTGGGCGAAAAAATATAAGATGATTTTGCCTTGTTATACTATGGGACAGGAATATTTGATTACGAGATTGTGCGACATTTGTAGCTCTTCTAATCCATTTGATGGTAAAGATGCTGATAAGAGTTTTAGAAGTCTTGTGTCTGCTGTTTGTGCTATGAAGCAAGAAGATGTTGATGCCAAGAATTATAGAGGCATTGTTTCAGTTGATACAGAGAAATCTGAAGAGTTGTTGTCGAAAGATGTTATAAGGAAAATAAGAGAACCTTATCGTTATTTGACTGATAATAGGAATAATCTTAATCATGGAAAAGGCAACAAGTCGTTTGATACTTTTGTGAAATCTTTTGAAAAGTATTATTCCGAGTGCTTAGAAATAGTTAATGAAGTATAATCATGTTTGTCAATGTGTCCAATCATCCTTCGGCAAAGTGGGGTGATGTTCAAATGGCTGCTGCACAACAGTGGGGAAAGGTATATGATATACCTTTTCCTGTTGTTGCTCCAGATGCTTGTGTTGATGCTGTTTCCGACATGGCTGATGATTTGATAAATCAAATATTGCGATTGGATGTTGATATGTCGAATGTCGTCGTCCATATAATGGGTGAAATGACATTGACATACGCCGTTGTCCGTCGTCTGTTAGCCAAGGGTGTCCGTTGTGTGGCCTCTACTACTCAGCGTGTTGTGATAGATTTGCCTGACGGGTCAAAACAATCGTCATTCTCTTTTGTCGCCTTTAGAGATTATTGTTAATCCTTTTCTTTTATGTCCTCGATAACTCTCACTCAATCGCAACAGCGAGTGTTCAACGCTCTTAAGGCTTTCCTTAAGGGCGACGATCGTATTTTTGTCCTCAGCGGTTACGCAGGTACTGGCAAGACTACGCTTATGCGTTTCTTGGTCGAGCATCTCGTCGCAGTAAAACGGAATTTCGTCCTTTTGGCATCTACCGGACGTGCCGCCTCGGTGCTTTCGCATTGTGTGGGCGCTGCCGTTCCGGCATCTACCATCCATTCACACATATACACCTTCAACGGCTTCAATCAGTCTGTAGACGATATTGTGGAGACCAAGGAGGAGTTCTCTGGCCAACTTTTTCTCGATTTCAAGCCTGCCGTACGCGATAGTGATGGCACGTCTGTCGTCTATCTCGTCGACGAGGCCTCTATGATTGGCGACGAGCCGTCTGCCGATGTCGTACAGGCTCGTTTCGGGTCGGGCAAGCTGCTTACCGAGCTGCTCGACTATGACAAGTCGCCTAAGTCTAAGTTCGTCTTTGTCGGCGACCCATGTCAGTTGCCGCCTGTCTCGCAGGTTTTTTCGCCAGCTCTCTCTGTCGACTATCTTCGCTCAACATTTCATTGCGGCGTGGCGGAAGGTGTCTTGACAGAGATAATGCGTCAAGATGATGGCAACGACATTGTCTCTACCTCCAAGCGCATACGACAGCTTGCTTTGTCGGCACCTGTCGACGAGAGCTGTTATTTCTCCAAGGTGTGGGGCAAGCTGCCTATCTTCTCTGGCAGGGATATCCATTTCTACCCTTCGCACGATGCGATGCTCTCCCGTTATCTCGATGACGTGCGTCAGCATGGCTTCAACCAGTCTATCTTTGTGAGCTATAGCAATAGTAGGTCTTACAAGACCTCTCAGTGGCTTCGCAGTCAGCTGGGTTATGGTGGCAATATCGATAAGGGCGAGCTGCTACAGGTTATCCAGAACAATCTCCTTGCCAATTTCGTCAATGGCGACTTCGTCGTTGTCGACGACGTGTCTTCGCATGTCGAGATGCGTGCCGGTCTCTCCTTCCGTAAGGCTACCGTCCATCTTGTATCAGGCGGCGACAGTTACACCATGCTGCTTATGGAGGATACGCTGCACAACGGCAGGCTCAATATCTCCAAGCAACAGCAGACCGACCTCTTCGTTGACTTTGTCATTCGCATGAAGCAGCAAGGTATCACTCAAAAGAAACAACCGGAGGCGTTCGACGACATGCTTCGCTATGATCCATATCTCAATGCACTGCGGTGTGTCTTTGGCTATTGCGTTACATGCCATAAGGCGCAAGGCGGCGAGTGGCGCGACGTGTATGTGGAAATGCCACGCAATATCACCCTCAACCCCACCAAGTCCAAATACCAGTGGGTCTATACTGCTATCACGCGCTCGTCGTGCAGGCTGCATCTGGTAAACGACTTTTTCTACGGCAATAGTCATTAACTCACTCTTTTTTGCTATGCAATTAGTTCTCAATACATACGGCACCACCCTCAACCGCGAGGACGAAGGCTTTGTCATCACCAACGCCGAAGGCAGGCAGCGTATACCTGCCGAGGGCGTCGACTCGATACAGATAAGCCGTGGTGCGCAGATCTCTTCCGATGCCGTCATGCTCGCCATTGAGCGTGAGATAGAGGTGCTCTTTGTCGACAAGGGCGGCAACGTCTTTGGCAGGATATGGAGCCCGCGCTACGGCTCGGTGTCTACTATCCGCAAGGGACAGCTCAACTTCTCGCTATCTCATGATGCGGTAACGTGGATAAAGGATGTCATACTCCAGAAGATAGAAAACCAGCAGGCTCTGCTGCTGCTCCTCGGCACTTCGGGCAACGTGCATGACACCTATGTGCAAAAGGCTGTACGTCGTTTGGAGGACTATCGTTCCAAGCTCTCTTCCGTCGATGGCGAGGTGGTCAGCGATGTGGCGGCCGCCCTGCGTGGCTGGGAGGGCGTGGCGTCGAAGATATACTTCGAGTGCTTCAACCTCTTCCTGCCCGAAGAGTATCGTTTCGCCTGCCGTTCGCAGCATCCTGCCGCCGATGTCGTCAACGCCTTCCTCAACTATGGCTACGGCATGCTCTATGGCAAGATAGAGGGCGCTCTCATCAAGGTGGGCATCGACCCGTATATCGGCGTCATGCACCGCGACGACTACAACCGCCCCGTGCTGGTCTACGATGTCATCGAGCTTTATCGCATCTTTGTCGACTATGTCGTGGCTATGCTCGTCATGCAGAATGCCATCACCGACGAGTTCTACTCCCGTCGCGACGACGGCTCGTGCTGGCTCGAGCCTCTCGGCCGCAGGGTGCTGATACAGTCGCTCAACGACTACCTCGAAGAGGTCGTCGACGACAGGTCGGGCCGACACTCTCGTCAGCAGCAGATATTCCTTTATGTGCAGAGCCTGGCTCAACGTTTCAAGACCTTTGTTTGATATTTCACACTGTGCTGTATGATATTTTTAGGCAACAATATAACCTCGGCGTATGATGCGCTGCAGCGTGTCAAGGTCAGCAGCGTGGCCCTCGCCATCCGCAACCCCAAGCCAGATGTCGTGGCTCGCGTGCGTCAGCTTCGCATAATCCGCAACCTCGACGACAAGCAGTATTCCGTCCTCAAACGCCAGCTGCCATACCTCGTGTGTGGCAACTTTAACCCATGCTTCCGTCGTACCGAGAACTTCGCTTTTATAGAGTATTTCTTCCTCGATGTCGACCACCTATCGCAAAAGAATCTCTCCCTCGCCTCGGTGCGCTCCGCTGTACAGGCGGACAGCCGTGTCGTCATGGCTTTCGTCTCGCCGTCGGAAGATGGCGTCAAGCTCCTCTTCAAGCTCTCCGAGCGGTGCTACGACGCTGGCATCTTCTCGCAGTTCTACCGTTCCTTCGCTCTTCAGTTCTCAAAGCAATATGGCTTTGACCAGGCCCTCGACGCCCGTACATGCGACGTTACGCGTGCCTGCTTCGTCAGCGTCGACCCCGACTGCTACTACAACCCTTCGGCAGACACCGTCAGCCTCGACGCCTTCGTGGCCACCGACAACGCCATGCAGTTCTTCTCCGACAAGCGTGCCATAGAGCAGGAGATCAGCAACATGCAGCATCTCGATCCTCCTCAGCCCAAGCAAGATGTGTCGCAAGAGGTCATGGACAACATACGCGCCATCCTTAACCCCAAGCAGAAGGCAAAGGAAGAACGCGTGGTATATGTGCCGCGCCAGATAGAAGAGGTCATGACAGACCTCACGGCGTATATCACCAAGACGGGCCTCGAAGTTACAGAGATAATCAACATCCAGTATGGCAAGAAGATTCGCACCCGTCTCTCCGTCAAGGAGGCTGAGACCAATGTCTTCTACGGCAAACGTGGCTTCTCTGTGGTTGTCTCGCCACGCCGCGGCACCAATGCCGAACTTGGCGAGCTCGTGGCAGAACTCATACAGTCCTTTTTCGACACCTACTAATACCGCCCTTTGTCATGCCACGCAAGCCCAAGCCCCCGCTCTCCTTCGTCGAGACCATGCACAAGCTCGCCGCCGCTGGTCTGCAGGATGCACCGTCGCCATCGCAGCCGCACGAAGTGGCAGTCGACGACATGCCCTCCATCGAGGCACGCCTCAAGGCACTATTCCATCTTATCGAAAACCCAAAACGAAAAGCCGCCAACATGCTCTTTTTTGTAATGTACGACATCGAAAGCAACCGTGTGCGTCGCCAGGTTGTAAAATATCTTATCCGCAAAGGCTGCTACCGTGTGCAGAAATCCATCTTCCTCGCCGACTTGTCCGTCGACGAGTATAACGCCATACGCGACGACCTCACGCAGGTGCAGGCGTGCTACGACAACGAAGACAGCATACTCGTGGTGCCTATATCCACCGACTACCTCAAGGCGATGCGTATCATTGGCAAGAACATTGATGTTGATGTCATCACCAAGTCCAAGAACACACTATTCTTCTAACCTTCTGCGCTTTGTCTAATTTCTTTGTCGGAGAAAGTATGACGAATAAAAATGTAATCTTTTCAAAAAAAAAGTGTATCTTTGCAACGTGTAAATGAAAAAAGAGAAAAATATAAAAAATCTTAATAAAATTCAATTTTTGAGTTAAATTAAGAAAAATTGATAGTTAAAATTAATATAAAATTAACAAATAAGGAAGGAGGAAAAGATAGAAAAATGCGTTTTAGGTACATTTTTTTTGAAAAAAATCT
>JAZRVD010000048.1:0-3792 GCA_045598945.1 Bacteroidales bacterium
AACCTGCGCAACAGCAAAGGACTCTCGCCTCGCGAAGCCCTCGAAGTCAATATCAAAGGCTCTGCTCCCTCGCAGTTCTTCGGCATCATCAAGAAGCTGGCCAACGTCTCGGCTATCAATGTCGTAACCGACAAGGTAGAAGGCGCACTGAGCTTCATGGTAGGCACTATCGAATGTTTCGTGCCTGTCAGCCTCAATATCGACAAGGAGGCTGAGCTTGCCAAACTCAACGACGAACTGAAATATGCCGAAGGCTTCCTCGCCTCTGTCATGAAAAAACTCGGCAACGAGAAATTCGTCAACGGAGCACCCGAAAAGGTCGTGGCGATAGAACGCAAGAAACAGAGCGACGCCGAACAGAAGATCGCCGCACTCAAGGCTCAGATAGCCGCTTTGTCGTAAATGGTTTTACTCACTCTTTGGGGCATATAACTTAGGCTGTATGCCCCAATTTTATAAAAATTATATGTTAGACATCCACGAAGAATTTCTCAAACTGCTCCGTAGTACAGAACGTCCGGGCATAGAAAATGTCATACAAGACCTCGAAGAATGGGGCTTCTTCAAAGCGCCTGCCTCCACGCGCTTCCATCTTAACTGCGAAGGCGGACTGATGCAACACTCCTACAACGTCTGCACCATGGCGCTCGAACTGCGCGAGATGATGTTGCGCCACGACGACAGCCTGCGCGAGAGTCTGCCAAAAGACAGCGTAATCCTCGCCGCACTGCTGCACGACGTGTGCAAGGCCGACATCTACCGCCGCTGCACCAAACGTCAGAAAAACACCTTCGGCTTATGGGAAGATGTCGAAGGCTACGAGGTGGACTACAGCAACTTCCCCATGGGACACGGCGAAAAGAGCGTAATACTTCTGCTATGCAGCGGATTGGAGATGAGCGACGACGAGATGCTCGCCATCCGTTGGCACATGTCGGCATGGGACCTCCCCATGCACTCCGCCGACGCCAAAGGCAACTACAACACCGCCAAAGACATCTGCCCCCTCGTTGCCCTTATCCAATCAGCCGACAGCCTCGCCTCAAACCTCCTGGAAAGAGACAACAACTAAAAATAGATGGTTTTCTATAGGAGATTTTTCTATAAACAAAGAGCAGAGGAAATTATAGTATTTCCTCTGCTCTTTATTTATTTCAATCTATTGCAATAGATTGAAAACAATCGTAGTCTATCCCTCTCTCTTCTATCCTATTTATTGGCCATCAGGCTGTCTGCACCCTTGTTTTTAAGTATTTCGTTGAGCTGCTCTTCTGGCGACAGCCCGAAATACTCCATATTTATGCGCATGTCGTTGACAAGGAAATGGTCGGGGAAGAGTTCAATATAAGCTTCGTATACCGCTTTGGCATCATCGAGACGTTCGGCATTTTCAAGGGTCTGACCTTTCAGTATGTAGCACATAGGTATCTCGTCAAAGTCGGAGTAGTCCTCAATCATGCGGTCGAATATTGCTATGGCTTCGTCGTTTTTCCCTGTGTTCATGTATATCTCTCCAATGTTAAAGAGATAGTATGGCGTAATACTGTCTTCGGGAAAGTTTTCGGCATACATCAGCTCAAGCTCTATGAGCCTGTCAGCCTTGTCGTCGACGGTTACCACATCAATCATGGATATTGAATCGCGTATGGAGTCTATCTCCGTTATGATTTTTTCGCGATTGGGCTTGCATGCTGTCATCACGAGTAGCATGGCAAGGATTGCTAAAAGCAAACTACGTTTCATTGTGAAAAAAATATATATGTTTTATCTGTTTCGTTTCATCTTGTACGACGTGGTGTACCTGCCTGCCATCACATCGCTTATCTTGCGTTTTAACAGTGCCTTGCGTAGCTGGCTGAGATGGTCTACAAACACCTTGCCGTGCAGGTGGTCTATCTCGTGCTGTGCCACGCGGGCAAACATGCCGCTTATCTCCTCCTCGTGCTCCTTAAACTCTGCATCGTAATATCGCAATACTATGCTTTCGGGACGTAGCACGTCTTCGTGTATGCCTGGCACGCTGAGGCATCCCTCGTTGAAGTATTGCTTGCTGTCGCTCGTGCTTAATATCTGGGGATTGATAAGTGTATGCTCCTCCACGGTGTCGGTGTACGTCTTAGTATTTTCATCGTATACGGGAAAACCTATAACTACAAGCTGTATAGAGAGGTCTACCTGTGGGGCAGCAAGACCTACGCCTTCGGCGGCATACATGGTCTCATACATGTTGGCTATAAGCTCTTTAAGATTTGGATAATCGGCTGTTATAGGCTCTGCTTGTTTGCGCAATACAGGGCTTCCAAGACCTACAATGGGCAGTATCATGGTGTGTTATGTGTTGGTTAGTGTGTTGATATTTCGTTTGTTATTCAACAATAACGTTCTTGCTTTCTCATTGCGAAAGTACTAACTTTTATTTATATATACTAATTTTTTTGTATGTGGGTTCTCAGCCGTTGCGCTGCATATAGCTCTGTAGTATCAGGGTGGCGCTGATGGTGTCGACGAGTGCCTTGTTCTGACGCTGTTTCTTCTTCAGCCCGGCGTCAATCATGCTGCGATGAGCTATCACCGATGTAAAACGCTCGTCCTCACGCTCTATCTTCTTGTCGGGAAACATCTGCCGCAGCTCGGCGACAAAAGGCTCTATGTATTGCGCCGACTCCGATGGCGTGTTGTTCATCTGCTTGGGCTCTCCTATCACTATTGTGTCTACAGTCTCTCTCTTGCAATATTCTATTATATATTCCTTCAATTTTGATGTATCTACTGTCGTAAGGCCTGTGGCAATAATCCTTTCCGGGTCGCTAACGGCTATCCCGCAGCGCTTTTTTCCATAGTCTATAGCCATAATTCTTGCCATCGCATGAATGTTTTTGTGGGTTTTGAGAATGCAAAAGTACAAAAAAAATATCACTTAGTAGTATCATTTACAAAAAGTAAAATGTAGACGACAAAAAAAATGTGAAATAAAATTTTGTCAAATGAAAAAAAGATTGTACTTTTGCACTCGATTTCAGAAAAGGAAGTCTGGTCCCTTAGCTCAGTCGGTTAGAGCAACTGACTCATAATCAGTGGGTCCTTGGTTCGAGCCCAAGAGGGACCACTTTTTTTTTATTCTTATTCAAAAAAATCCTTATTATGAATATTGAATGGCAAAGTCTTCCGTTTGGCTATATGAAGACGGATTATAATGTTCGTTGCTACTATCGCGACGGCGAGTGGGGTCAGATTGAGACCACCTCTTCTGAAGTTGTCAACATGCACATGGCCGCAACATGCTTGCACTATGGTCAGGAGGCTTTTGAAGGTCTGAAGGCTTTCCGTTGCAAAGATGGTAAAATCCGCATCTTCCGTCTTGAAGAAAACGCTGCTCGTCTGCAAAGCACTTGCGATGGTATCATGATGCCAAAGCTCAGCACTGAGCTGTTCAAAGAAATGTGTATTAAGGTTGTCAAGCTCAACGAGCGTTTCATCCCGCCTTACGGCACTGGCGCCTCTCTCTACATCCGTCCTCTCCTTGTTGGCACGGGTGCTCAGGTTGGTGTGAAGCCTGCCAACGAGTATCTCTTCCTCATCTTCGTTACTCCTGTAGGACCTTATTTCAAAGGTGGCTTCATGGCCAATCCTTACGTCATCACTCGCAAATACGACCGTTCCGCTCCTCTTGGAACAGGTATCTACAAGGTCGGTGGTAACTATGCCGCCTCCCTCCGCGCTCATACCGAAGCTTGCCATGGTGGTCAGTATGCCTGCGAGTTCTACCTCGATGCAAAAGAAAAGAAATTTATC
>JAZRVD010000049.1:0-2038 GCA_045598945.1 Bacteroidales bacterium
AAACACCGGATAGGTCTCCCACTTCTGTTCCAAATCCATTATCTTCAAGCCCTCGAACAGATGCTTCTTGCCCTCGAAATAGCACTTCAACGTTGAGAGCGTCAGCGACTTGCCAAAACGGCGAGGACGGCAGAGGAAACAGATATGCTGCTGAGCAAGCTGATATACCATATCTGTCTTGTCGATATAGACATAGTTTTCTTCTCGCAGTCTCTCAAAACTTTGTACGCCAATGGGATATTTCATAACAAAATGATGTTTTTTTTTACGCACGCACGACCTTCAAATATCAAACTTACATATAAGCACAGCAAGACTTTATTCAACAAAAAAGCCTTACCCTTCTTTGTCTCACAAAAGAGGTAAAGAAATCACCCCTTCCTACCCCCGTCCTTATTCATTGAAATAGTCTTACTTCTTGTTAGTAAGATTGAAATATGATGGATAGGCGTATTCGTAACCTGCGATATTAATATATGGACGAATACGGAGGTTGACCTTGGAAGAGATACCTGCCGACGAGAACGAGGTAACAAAATTCTTGAGACTCTCTATGCCGCCATTAGCAAAAAGAGAATAGATGTCGGTACTGACACCAAGAGGTATAGCCATTGAACTTTGAGCAGGTATAACATAAGAGGTGTGGGAAGTACCTTGTGCTATCTGCGCACCATCTATATCGAGAGCCCAGTCGAGACGAGTAACGTTAGCTTTCTGATTGGTAGGATTCTTGACATCGATATACACATTCATGGAAAGCGGCACCGTTTTGGAGACAAGAGCGGCTGCGAGGTTGACGCCATCGGTAACAGACACCTTGCCACCCGATACGCGCTTGAGGTCGATGCCACAAACAGCGATGTTGGAAACGTTCTTGAGGGAGAACTGGCAGTTGGCAAGATTTGCAACACCCTTCAGCTGAGAGGCTACATTGGTAAGCTCAGAACATGAGACAAGCATCAAACAAGATGCCAAGATAGAGATAAAAAAAACTTTTAGTTTCATGATTGTATGTATTTTAGATAATTTTGCAACAAGAAATGCTCTTCAATAAAAAACGCATATTAAAATATGCAAAAGTAAGAATTTTTCATCAAATAAAAGCATCACAAATGAGAATAAATACAATAGAAAAAAAAATCGTACTTTTGCCAATTCGTTTTTTGCAATCAAAAACATAAAAAGAGCTTCAAACAGACACGCATACAAATAGCAAACAATAAAAACACAAAGCATTTACAACTATGGCAGAGAACACTACCAACGAGAAACAGCTGAACTTTTTGGAAGAAATAGTTGAACAGGGGCTGAACGACGGCACATACAAAAGCATACTAACCCGTTTTCCTCCTGAGCCAAACGGATACCTGCATATCGGTCATGCCAAGTCGATATGTCTAAACTTCGGCTTAGCAAAACGTTACGGTGGCAAGACCAACCTGCGCTTTGACGATACAAATCCGGTGAAAGAAGATACAGAATACGTGGATAGCATACAGGAGGACATAAAATGGCTTGGCTTCGAATGGGCAGGCATACACTACACGTCGGACTATTTTGACCAGCTATACGACTGGGCGGTAGAGATGATAAAGAAAGGTTTGGCCTACGTCGACGACCAGAGTCTTGAAGAGATCCGAGCAGGACGAGGCACCGTTACCGAGCCTGGCAAAAACAGTCCTTACCGCGACCGCAGCATAGAAGAAAACCTCGACCTCTTTGCACGCATGAAAGCCGGTGAGTTTGCCGACGGCAGCAAGGTGTTGCGCGCCAAGATAGACATGGCACACCCCAACATGCAGATGCGCGACCCTATAATGTACCGCATACTGCATGCCCACCATCATCGTACAGGCGACAAATGGAACATCTACCCCATGTACGACTATGCGCACGGACAGAGCGACTCGATAGAGGGCATCACCCACTCGATATGCACATTAGAATTTGACATACACCGTCCACTCTACGATTGGTTTATAGAGCAACTTGGGATATACCCCAGTCACCAATACGAATTTGCACGCCTGAACATCAA
>JAZRVD010000050.1:0-14452 GCA_045598945.1 Bacteroidales bacterium
CGACGCTGTACACAGCCGCTACGGCACTTTTGACAAACTTGGCGATGACAACCAAAGACAGCTTCGTGACCTCGTTGAAGAAGTTAGCGCAAAACAAAACGAAAAAGGCAGCGTAGCCGACAAGATAGCTACACTATACAACGTTGCCATGGATAGTGCCACCCTGCAGCAACAAGGCGCCACACCAATACAGCCACTCATGCAAGAAATAGCATCCCTTGACAGCCGTGAGGCTATAATGAACGAGATGGCCACACTGCATACACAAGGCATATACCCATTCTTCGCCATCTTTAACGAAGCCGACCCTAACGACAGCGAGATGCAGATAGCATGGATATACCAGACTGGACTCGGCATGGGCGACAGGGACTACTACTTGGTAAAAAGCAATGAAAACAAGAAGTTGCTCGAAAGCTATACCACCATGATAGCCACCGAGATGCAGCTGTCAGGCTATGACAAAATCAGCAACCTCAAGGCAGAAAACCTCGCCAAGATGGTCATAGACTTTGAAACTAAACTGGCAACCACTCAATACGACCGTCTCACCAATCGCGACCCACAAAAGACCACCAACAAAATGACCCTCGGCCATGCCGACAGCTTAGCACCCGTATTTGCCTTCACCAACCACTTCAAAAACATGGGCATAGAAGGTACGCAATACATCAACCTTGGCCAGCCAGGCTATTTTGAGAAAGCCTCGAAGCTTATAGCCCAAACCAATATTGAGACCTTGAAAGCCTACCTCGCCTCTGTTGCCATTCGTAGTGCAGCACCATACCTTAGCGACGACTTTGTAAACGCCAACTTTGAATTTTACGGCAAGGCAAAATCAGGACTCGTACAAAACAAGCCGCGCTGGAAGAGAGCTATAAACACTGTAGACGGCGCACTCGGTGAGGCTATAGGACAACTCTATGTAGAAAAATATTTCCCACCAGAGGCAAAGGAACGCATGATAACACTTGTGGCCAACCTCAAAGAAGCCTTTGGTCAACGTATCGATGCAGCCACATGGATGGATACTGAAACAAAGGCAAAAGCACAAGAGAAACTCGCCGCCATCGACACCAAGATAGGCTATCCTGACAAATGGCGCGACTATAGCGGACTGGAGATTTCAAACGACAGCTACTGGGCCAACGTAGTGCGCAGCAATATCTTCGACACAAAATACATGATTAGCAAACTCAACAAGCCTACCGACCATAGCGAATGGGGCATGACACCTCAGACAGCCAACGCCTACTACAACCCAACATCTAACGAGATATGCTTCCCTGCCGGTATCCTTCAACCACCATTTTTCGATATGAATGCTGACGATGCAGTCAACTACGGTGCCATTGGAATGGTTATAGGCCACGAGATGACACACGGCTTTGACGACCAAGGGCACCAATACGACAAGAGCGGCAACCTCAGCAACTGGTGGAAAGAAAGCGACAGTGCCAACTTTGCCAACAACGCACAAGTGCTTATCGACCATTTCAACCACATTAAAGTCCTTGACGACCCAGAGACATACGCCAACGGAGAATACACCCTCGGCGAAAATATTGCCGACAACGGAGGTCTGCACATCAGCTTCCAAGCTATGCAGAACGCCATAGCCAAGGGGCAAGTAAACAACAACGAGATGGACGGCTATACCGCCGCACAGCGTTTCTTCCTTGCATACGCACGCGCCTGGGCCAACAACATACGCAACGAGGAAATAATCAACCGCACCATCAACGACGTTCACTCGCTTGGACGCTGGCGCGTAAACGGCACAGTGCCACACCTCGAAGAGTTTATCCAAGCCTGGAACATACAGCCAGAAAACGGCATGTACCTCGCCCCAGAAAAACGAGTAGTGCTGTGGTAACAACACAGGGCTTTGTACTGCATACCGTCCCCTACGGCGACACTTCGGTTATTGCCAAAGTGTTTACAAGAGAGTTGGGGGTATGCAGCTACATCGTAAAAGGAGTACGTGGAGGTAGAAGCAAGGTAAAACAAAACCTGCTGCAACCTCTCAGCCACCTCGACATGGTGGTATACGACTCAACTAAACACGATATCAACTATATCAAAGAGATGACGCCTGTGATGCGTCCTATGGCGGCTCTTGCCGCCACAGGAGCGCCACAGGCACTCTCTTTCTTTATTTGCGAAGCCTTGTATAAAAGTCTCCGCGACAACGAACCACAAAAAGAACTATTCGACTATATAACGCACCTGCTCGACAACATCTCACAAGAGAGAATATCGCTGGCACACTATCCAGTCCTCTTCCTAATACAAATGACATACTTTGACGGAATCTTGCCTGTCAACAACTACGACATGCGTTATAAATATTTCAACGTAGACAAAGGATGCTTTGAGATAGAAGACCCCACAAGACCTCAAATCAACGAACGGCTCTCAAATCTGCTACATGTCTATTTACAGGAATATCAAGAAAGAGGAAAGCAAGATGCCATCAACATGCACAGTGTTGCCTTAAAAGAAAGACTGGCCCTCATGGATTTGCTAATAGCCTATATGCAACACCACCTTGCCGGTTTTAAGAATTTTAAGTCTCACGAAATACTACACGCCGTACTCAACTAAACACTCAACTATGTACTTTCAAAATATACCCAGCACTCTTACAGACTACGTTGAAAAAGAGATAATACCTCAATATAATCGTTTTGACAAAGCACACCAAAGCGAACATGCCAGAAAGGTGATAGCCAACAGTATGACCATGATACAATACTACAATGTAGACCCTAAAATGGTATATCTGTCTGCCGCCTATCACGACATAGGACTATGCGAGGGAAGAGATCGGCACCACCTTATGTCTGGAACAATGATGCGCAACGACCAGAACCTTTGCCAATGGTTTAATGATGAAGAGATAGAAACCATGGCTCAAGCCGTAGAAGACCACAGAGCAAGTGCAGAAAGCACTCCACGCAGCATATATGGCATGATACTGGCAGAAGCCGACCGAGATATTGAACCCATCAAAATAGTGCAACGTACAATACAATACAGCCTGTCGCACTACCCCACCCTCGACACCGACGGGCATTGGCAAAGATGCCTCTCTCATCTACACGAAAAATATGCCGAAGGTGGATATCTTAAACTCTACATACCTCAATCCACCAACGCTGTCAAACTAAAAGAGCTAAGAACACTAATTCACGATGAAAAAAGACTTCATCAATTATTTATAACTTTATTAAACAGAGAAATAATAAAGAATACAAAATAATTTGTATAAAAAAGAAGCGAGAAAGTTGAACTTTCACGCTTCTTTTCACAATACAACATATTGTTGCTATTGCTCTACAGGTGCTGGAGTTTTATTTGTGCTATTTTCTGTTACATCAGGAATAGCGACAAGACGCGTGTAACATTCTTGTAGTTGGAAATACTTTTGCTGAACAACAATAACATTAGCATCACTGAGAGCATCGATAGCTGCATTGATTTCATTACAAAGACGATCGGTTTGATGTAATGTGTTGAATAGTTGAGATGCGGCAGGATTGCGATGTATGCGCGCCACTTCACGCTGGGACTTGGCTACAAGTTGCTGTGCATTGAGCAAGACACGAATGTAAGATATACGACGCTGAATATAAGTATTGTCATCTATACGCTGAGCCTTAAGATAGGAGGTTTGCGCCTGAGCAAAATGATGTGCATCGTATGCGTTATCAGCTTCAGCAAGATAGCTATTAAACTTATTCATTATCGTCGAATGATTTTCATCAAGACGTTTGCACGCATCGAAAGAATAGCTACTTACCGAAGCACGAGCTTTTTGATAAACGACACGAGCCTGTCCCCAATTATTCTCATTGGCAAAGGCGGCATCTGCCGTAGCAAGATATTCTGCAAAAGGAACAGAGATAGACTCTATGGAATACACACCTCCATTGAAATTCTTTTTACCCTTCACCTCTATTTCAGAAGCAACCCAAACCATGTTGGCATTGTATTCCACTTCATTGACGACTACTTTAGCCGACGTAGTAAAGATAACACGAAGCACGCCCTTGCTTTTGGTGTCGCTAATAATTGCCACATCGGGCATAACATTTACTGGCACCAAAAACTTATTTTCGCCACTGGCTTTAATCACAAGCGCATTGACACTTTGTAAATACTCCGACGTGGCTGGTTTGACCTCAGCCTCAGCCAAACGTTTCAAGACTTTACTCTTGGAAGTATTCTGCACCACCTGCTCTAAAAAAGAACGCAAAGCTTCACGATCGACATTGCTTTGTGCAAATGCCGGCAGTTGCACAGCAACAATCAGCAATAAAATTAAATATCTACAAATTTTCATAAACATTAACATTTATCTATATAGAACTGACGCATATTTTGTTGCATCAATATATTAATTAACACGACAACACTCCACCTACAATCACCTAACTTTCTCATTATCAAAAATTACATTTGAATACACTATTCTTCCTTGTATGTGCAAATTTATATTTTTTACCGAAATAGAGCAAATTGTAGCAATATTTTAACAATTATTGCCCAAATACCAAACATTCAGACAAGGTTATAACCAATTGATGGAATAAATGGTGATAACCAATAATAATAAAAAAGCTGTTATTCTACTGTCTTATTCGCCGGCTGTTTCGCCACAAGTAAACCAATACATGCTGTCTGGCTGAAGATAACGTACAGCTACTGATTGCAATATCTGTGGTGTAGCAGTGTCAATAGCTTCAAGGTATTTGGAGTAGTTGTCTGTCAAAATTCCGACAGAGGACTGCTGTATATGTATCTCGCTAAGCTCGAAGACACCGTCGCGCGAGCGTATCAACTCGCCACGCATATAAGCTTGAACCTCTTTTAACTCCTCCCAAGACACAGGCTCGTCGATAAGACGTTGTAGTTCAAGGCGTATCTGCGTCAAAGTATCATCAATAGCGTCGTATCGAACATTTGAAGCAATTCTAAAAAGGTTGATGCCACGCTGACGCATGGAGACAGAGCTGATGCTATATGTATAACCCTTGTCTTCTCGTATATTGGACATGAGGCGACTGCCAAAATAGCCACCTAAAAGAGTATTTAATACAGCAAAATAGTAGAAGTCGTGGTCGTCATGAAATAGTTGCAACATTTTGCCCACATAGAGAGGTGTCTGCGAAAGGTCGGTATTGGCTGGCGCTGGCACTACCACGCTATGAGTAAGAGCAGGGGCATGAGTGTCGAGCGAACGAGGCTCAACGCACGATTGGCGCGGATTGGCCTGCCATTCCAGATGATGAAAAAGGCTGTCGACAAGCTGTTGCAATGCCTCATCACATGCGCCTGCCATTGTGATATGCGCTTTGCCAATGCCGAGATGTTGTCGAATGAACAGAATGATTGTGTCGGGCGAGAGGTTGTCAACATCTTCTACAACGGCATAATGCGTCATAGGATGATGCATTCCAAGCAGATGCTGATTAAAAGCACGACGTACAACAGTGTCTGGGGTGAAATTTTGAATGGTAACTGTCTGACGTAGTTTTTTTACTACTACATCATAATCTTCAGCAGAAAAGCATGGGTCGGCAAAGAGCTCATGCAGGAGCCGCAAAGTTTCCTCGGCATATTTTCTCAAGACATAAACTGTAAGGTCGTTGGTATAAGTGTCGTAGGATTTTTCAACAACTATGCCACGATAGTCCAAAAATTCTGCCACTTGTTGAGAGGTATGATTATGCGAGGCCATACAAAAAAGCTTGAAGGCGGCGGAGCTTACCAGTGGCATGGGCTGATAATAGTAGCCAGACTCAAATGTAAAATTGATACGAACTATGTCGATAGCCGATGAAGGAAATGTACGCATTTATTTATGTTTTTTTTCTATACTGCTAAAACAGAACTGTGGCCTTGATATTTAGCTGACGAGCTGTAAGATAATTAGGCACTGGATAATATGTGTTTTCATAATCAGCCACCCAGATATAAGACACAACGTTGCGATAGTTGAAGAGATTGAAGACATCGACGCCTATCTCTATATCCTTGACATAACGAAACACACGCCACTTGCTGCATTTTTCTATACGATTAAGTTGCACTGTGTTGCCCCAATCGACACGAAAATAGGGAGGCAGACGATGCTCTACACTTCTATCGCGCTGATAAGGGAACGTAACAGGGAGTCCCGTGCCATAAATAAAATTGATACTCATACGCCACCATGGAAAGGACGGTATATAGTCTTGCAAAAACATCTTAACGGAGAAACGCTGATCGGTAGGACGAGCTATCCAGCCAAGACCATCGTTTTCGATATTTTCCTGTGTCTGCATGAGCGAGATACTTGCCCACGACTCCAAGCCTTCAACAAACTCACCATTAAGACGAAGCGAAAGACCTGTAGCATAACCTATAGCGTTGTTCAGAGCGTCGTAACGCACGCGTAGGTTGTCGATAGTATAAGGGATAAGGTCTGTGATGTACTTATAGTATACGTCAGCCGTTAGACGAAAACGACGGTTTAGCATGTGGAAATTCCAGTCGAAAGTCTCCATAAGCTGGTATGACGTCTGCACACCGATGTCAGGATTGAGCGACCCGTCGAGACGCCGGTATTCGCGATAGAATGGCGCCTGCCTGTAGATGCCTGCAGCGGTACGAAAGAGCATGTCGTGCTCCCACTCTGGCTGTATGCTGACGTTAAGACGCGGACTGAAAAAAAGTGCCTGCGCTGTACGGTCGCCGCACGAGGCTCCAAAATCCATATTGTAATAATGTGCGCGAATACCAAGTAGTGCTTTGATGTCGGTGCCTTTATTTGTGGTAAACGAGGCGTCGCGCTGGAGAAACAGCGGCATGCGAATGGTTTTTACCGCATTGACAGCATGAGAGAAGAATTGAAGCTGAGGAGAGGATGGCACGGCAAAAGTATCGCCTGGCGTGTCATAGGCGCGCGGCATAGCATAGCCTGCACTGTCTACCCATTTCCATTCGCGTATATGATCGTCAACAGACTCGTACTGCAATTTTGCTCCCCAGTTCCAGTTGCCCAACCGGGCCACCAACGTGCCGCGAATTTCTGTGGCAAAAATCTTTGTATGCAATAGGTTGCGTGCATGTTCGAGAAAAGTACCCACGCCACGGTCGAAACGTTCTACTTCTGAACTGCTGCCAAGACCAAGCTCATAGAGCCAAAACTGACTTTGAATGTCATAATGTTCTTGCTCATCATTGGCCTGCAACGACGTTATCCATCGAAGTTGAAAAATGTCGGAAGGATGCCAATGCAAAGTAGCAGCGCCCAAAAGTGTAGTATATTTGTCTTCCTCCTTGCCATCGAAATAGACGTCAAGCTCAAGAGATTCGAGGAAACTGCCAAAAGTGGTTGTCTGCGATTCAGGCACAAGCCCATATACATTGTGCGACCAGATACCCAATAGCGAGAGATCGAGATTTTCAGAAATACGATACGACAATACTGCCTGTAAGTCAGTGTAATGAGTAGTATAAGCACCTTTGGTGTCGAGAGAATTGAAGATATAGGCATTGCTATGACGACGAAAGCCAAAACTATATGTAGCCCTGCTGCCCAAAAGTCCCTCCACATGAGCAGCAGCACCTAATAAGGAAGCAGAGGCGGAGGCCGCAAAATGAGATGGACGGCTATATATGATGTCTAACACCGATGACATCTTGTCGCCAGAAGTGGCGTCGAAACCACCTGGAGAGAACAAGATGTGGTCGACCATATCCGGGTTGATAATGCTCATGCCCTCTTGTTGTCCGCTGCGTACAAGCATAGGACGATAAACTTCCACATTGTTGATATACACCAGATTTTCATCAAACGAGCCGCCACGCACCGAGTATTGCGACGACATTTCGTTGTTGCTATTGACATCGGGTAGTGTCTTCAGTATGCTTTCTACGCCCGACGAAGGACCTACGGCATCTTGCAATTTGTCAATAGATATGTTTGTGAAACCTGATGTGCGGCTCTTTTGGTCGCTAACCACCACTTCGTTAAGTTGTTTGGCTTCGCGTGGAAGGATACAATCAAAACGACGGCGCTCGCCGCCACGTAGAGCCACTTTATATATACGCGGCATGAACCCCACAGCCGAGAGACGTATATCGAAACTGTCCGCTGTAGGCAAATATATGTTATACCTACCTTCTGCGTTGGCAGTAGAGCCGATATTGCGTAGTGAGTCGACAACAGCTACCGAAGCGAAAGGAACGACATCGCCATTATCGTCAACAACACGCCCTTCCATCACTCCCTGAGCTATCAGAAAATGAGAACAACACACCCCGTATATGAGGAAAAAAACTGATAAAAACGAACGAAGAAAAGCCATTGAGGCAATAAAATAATATTTAGAAACGCAGGATAATAAAAAAAATTGTATTTTTGCCTTTTCTTTTCGCAAAAGAAAAACAAGTTCCACACATAGAAATCACCACACAATGACAGCAACCGGGAAAATAACATTAGCAGTATTTATAGCTACAATGCTGGCATGTATCATGCCAGCAACCGCCCAAAACACCATTGACAAACAGGGGCGCAAACAAGGGCATTGGATAAAGACCGACAAGGACGGGTCCAAGATATTTGAAGGGGACTTTAAGGACGGTGTAGAGGTTGGCACGTTTCGCTACTACTACCCCGACGGTACGATACGCATGGTCAACGAATTTGAGAAAGGCTCCCGACGCTGCAGACACGAAGCCTACGACAACAAGGGCAGGAAAATAGCTGACGGGTTTTACAACCAGAAAAACCGCGACGGAGAGTGGCACTACTATGCCGAGGACGGACGCCTGGTGCAGACCAGCCACTACCGCATGGGGGTACGCGAAGGCGAACAGCTCATCCTCGACGCCAAAAACGACACGGCAGAACTTAGCAACTGGAAAGACGGCAAACGCCACGGCTACTGGTGGAAACGCATCGGCACCAACGGATATATCACAGGCACATACAAAGATGGCGGCTTGCACGGCGAGATGTTCGAATACGACGACAGCCTGCGTCTGCGCCACTACGGCAACTACTACGAGGGCGTGCGCAACGGAAGCTTTGAACATTACGAAGACGGCATACTGAGTATCAAAGAAATCTACGAAAACGGCATGCTTACCGAACGAGAAATACGTATACAGACCCCCGACACCGTATTCATTTCCATCTTCGACATCGCTTATCTTATTCCCAAAGGCACAGCGATGAACAAGGTGCTGCTCGTAAACAAGAAAGGCGAGCAAATCAACACCTTCGAACCTGCCGACAATCTATACTACCGCTTAGGCAACGACCATTTCTTTATGGCCAACAAAAACCAACGCATCATGGTGGCCAACAATAGCATAAAGGGCATCATAAGCTTGCCCGACGGCAGCAAATACCTTGACCTCGACCCTGCACCAGACTTCAAAATCTACCCCGACGAGGATTGCGTCAAAGCAGTAGAGTCGCTGCAATATGGTGCCGGAGGAATACCAGAAGACTAATACTACCCAAACAAGAGAAGGAAGAAAATTGCGAGTAGCCATACATACCTTAGGATGCAAACTAAACTACGCTGAGTCGTCGCATATCGTTCGACAATTTGCACAAGGCGGACACGAGGTTGTTGATTACAACGAAGTGGCGGACCTGTATATCATCAATACCTGTACTGTTACTGCCATAGCCGAGAAGAAATGCCGTACAGCAGTACGACAAGCCATACGGCTAAACAACAACGCACAAGTAGCTGTGATGGGGTGCTTTGCACAGAACGAGCCCAACGCCATAGCATCAATACCGGGAGTGAGCTATGTGCTGGGCAACAACGACAAGATGAAGCTGTACGACATTATAGCCAGCACCCAAGAAACGCCCGTCAAGCCTTGTATATACCGCCAAGATGTGCCAGAATACTTTGCGCCAGCTTTTTCGTCGGGCGACAGGACACGCTCATTTTTCAAAGTACAAGACGGCTGCGACTATTTTTGCACCTATTGCGCCATACCTTTTGCACGCGGCAGGTCGCGTAGCGCCACCATTGCAGATACTATTGCCACCGCGCGCCAACTTGCACAGACAGGTGTAAAAGAGGTTGTACTGACAGGCGTAAACACGGGCACTTTTGGCAAGCAGCACAACGAAAACTTCGTCGACCTGCTAAAAGCCCTCGACGAGATAGAAGAGATAAAGCGCTACCGCATATCGAGCATTGAGCCCAACCTGATAACCAACGAGATAATAGATTATGTAGCATCGAGTCGAGCCTTCTTGCCACATTTTCACATACCGTTGCAAGCCGGCTCCGACAAAGTGCTGAAACTAATGCACCGCCACTACGACACAGCACTCTATGCCGAGAAACTACATTATATCAAGACCGTGATGCCCGACGCCTGTATAGCTGCCGACATCATGGCAGGTTTTTACGGCGAAGACGAAGAGACTTTTGACAAATCTTGCCTATACATTGAACAACTTCCAATATCCTACCTGCACGTATTCACCTACTCTGAGCGGCCCAATACAGCGGCATTGCGCATGACAGGACGCGTACCTATGGAGATACGCCGCCAACGCAGCCATACATTGCAACAACTGTCGATGCAAAAGAAACAACAGTTCTACCAGCAGCACATTGGCGAGATACGCCCAGTACTATGGGAAGATGCGGAGAAAGATGGCAAGATGTTCGGATTTACAGACAATTACATACGAATAGCCGCCAAATACGATGCCACACTTACCAACACAATACAGCCCATCGAGGTCAACGGACAAAACATCGTAACCGACTTTGACGAATAGACATCGAGACAGACCAATCTTGCATATATCATTTTAACCAATTTATAAAGACAACAACAATGAGCGGATTTTTTGGAGTAGTATCCAACAACGAATGTGCCACCGACCTATTCTACGGCACCGACTATCATTCACACCTTGGCACCAAACGCGCCGGTATGGCAACCGTGGACAGTGGCGTCTTCCAACGTTCCATTCACAACATCAGCAACTCATACTTCCGCACCAAATTTTCTGAAGAACTTCCCAAACTAAAAGGCAGCTTAGGCATCGGAATAATCAGCGACACCGACGCACAGCCTATCATGGTAAACTCCCACCTGGGACGCTTTGCCATAGTTACCGTAGGCAAGATAAACAACATCAACGAGTTGGAGCAGCATTGCCTGCACCAGAACCAGCAGTTTACCGAGCTCAGTTCCGGCTCTACCAATCCTACCGAGCTTATAGCCCTGCTCATCACCCAGGGACGCGACTTTGTAGACGGCATACAGAACGTATACCGTAACATACGAGGCAGTGTATCGATACTACTGCTTACCGAAGAGGGCATCATTGCCGCCCGCGACCTTTATGGACGCACGCCAATAGTAATAGGCCGCAAAGGCACGTCGTATGCCGTAGCCTCGGAGAGCCACAGCTACATCAACCTTGGCTACAAGACCATACGCTTTGTTGGTGCCGGAGAGATAGTGAAAATCACCACCAACGGCCTGCTGCAAATGCTGCCTCCCAACAACAAGATGCAGGTATGCTCGTTCTTGTGGGTATACTACGGCTTTCCATGTGCCGAATACGAGAGTATCAACGCCGAAGAGGTGCGCTACGAACTGGGGCGCGCCATGGGCGAAGAAGACGACATCGACGCCGATTATGTAACAGCCATACCCGACTCAGGCATTGGCATGGCATTAGGATATAGCGCGGGCAAAGGTATTCCTTATAAACGAGGCATACAGAAATATACTCCCACCTGGTCGCGCAGTTTCATGCCCGTCAACCAAGAGGCGCGCTCGCTGGTTGCCAAGATGAAACTCATACCCTCGCGCAAACTACTCGAAGGCAAAGAGGTGGTGTTCTGCGACGACAGCATAGTGCGCGGCACACAGCTCCGCGACCAAGTGAAGATGCTATACGAATGTGGCGTCAAGAAGATACACATCCGCATAAGCTGCCCTCCACTGGTACATGGCTGCGACTTCCTCAACTTCTCGCCATCAAAGACCGACATGGAGCTTATCACCCGACGCTGCATTGAAGAGTTGGAAGGCGGCACCATACAAAACCTCGAAGCATACCGTGACCACACCACCAAACAATATGCCGACATGGTAGAGATGATACGCCAACACATTGGTGTAGACACACTTAAATTCAACACCCTGCAACATGTTATCAATGCAATAGGACTACCCAAAGAGCAACTGTGCCTGCATTGTTTTGACGGCTCATCATTCAACAACTAAGCCACCGCAGACAGAAAATAAACAGCAATGATTGTCAACCACGACATACAGCAAAACAAATTGTATCGACACACCTCATCGGTACATCGTTACACTTGCACACATATCTTACGCAAAGCAACAGCATTATTGGCTATTGCACTACTGCTATACATGCCACATCAGCTACACGCACAAAAGGTTGTACAAGTCTCTATCCTCGACATAGCACCCGACTACGGCATACCTACCGCCTATATTATAGACACCACCAACTTTGTGCAATACCTCAACAGCAACGGCAACAGTTTGATGGCGCGTGCCTCGATGTGTATCAATATCAGCTCAAGAGCCCAAACCATGCTGCTATCGCTACGCACCGACTATCCACGCCACGACAATGTAATATGGCTTAGCGAGAGCAAGATGCTATATGACTTCGACGCCTATCAGGAAAACCTACAGAGCCTTGCCCTTATTGCCACTCGATACAGCCAAAAGTTTCTCAACGAAGAAGAGAAACGGCAACAAAACACCGTTGCCGTAGAGACACCTGCCGCACCACAAGAAGACTTGACCAAACAAAAAGAGATAGAGACACAGATAGCCAATCTTGTCGACACGATAAACGAATATCACGACAGCATAACATCACGCTGCCTCAAAAGCACTCCCAGCACTGCCAGAGAGCGCAAAAACATCTACTACACCTACCTGCCCATCTACAACCAGATTACTTCGACAGGCAACAACAACGACAACTATCTTCAAAATCTCGAACAACTAAAAAAGATGCAAGAGCACATGCTGGAACATGTGATAAGCGACAGCTGCTATTCCATACGCATCAACAACTTTCAACAGCATCTAAAAGATGTTACTGGCGAGGAATATATTGACATCTACCGTTCCTACTGCCGCAACTTCACACACACCTCTACGCCAATCTCCTTCAGCACCATTACCGGCTACTACCGCTACACCCAACAAATGGAGGATATCATAGCCGTGCAACAAGACTACGAAAACACGATGCCTCTGATATTTACCATAAAGCAAAACAACGAAAACATACTACAGCTGTATACCAAGCCCTACACCGATATTGCCAACGCCTACAAAAAACTGTACGCCGACATCAACACCACACCAAAATTCAATCGCATAGAAGAAAGTTCCGCTTTTATAGAATATCTCAACAACTTTATCAATATCCAGCAACAGTTCATCACCAACCACAATACCCTGGAACGCATACGCCAACGTGCCGACGACATAGTAAACACCTGTCCACGCAGCTGCATAGACCTGCGCGACGCCTACCTGTCGCTACCCACAGCACCTGAGTTTGTGCCAACAGCAACCACGCTGCTTGAGATGAACGACTACACCGACAAGTTGCACGACTTTGAACAAATACAGCAAAACTTCTATGACATAGTGTCGCTGCGCGATTCAATACAACGCCTCGAAAAACTCATCACCTCTAATCCCAATGCCGAAAAAAGTTTTATAAACGGCTATAAGATTGTAAAAGAAGCGTCGGCAGTAACATCCACCCTTGCCACAGCGGCAGCCGTAGACACCTGCGTACAGCAGTTGCGCAGCTTTATAGAAAAACAGCAGCAATTCCAAAAAGTTATTGTACGCAAAGATAACACCGTAGCCCTTGAAAAAGAGATACAATCCTTCAAATCCACCTATCCCAACATCTACAACACCTACAACATACTGATAAACAGCTACACCTACAACGCTCCCATCAACAACCTCGACGACCTTCAACAATACCACATTCGCCTCATCGAAACAGAAAGCATACAGACTCGCTATCTCAACATACTCAAATCGGACAAGGCCCCCGACATCAACCGTAGCATGCTGGGACTGAGAGACCTGCAACAGATAAAAAATATATTCCACCTATAAAAAAGACCACCAACAAATGAAAGGCATAGTCTTAGCCGGCGGAAGCGGCACCCGCCTATACCCTATCACCAAAGGCGTCAGCAAACAACTGCTGCCCATCTACGACAAACCAATGGTATACTACCCCATCAGCGTGCTGATGCTGGCAGGCATACGCGACATATTGCTTATTTCCACCCCGCACGACCTGCCCGGCTTCAAACGTCTGCTTGGCGACGGGTCAGACTACGGCATCAACTTGCAATATGCCGAACAGCCA
>JAZRVD010000051.1:0-9270 GCA_045598945.1 Bacteroidales bacterium
GCCTCACGACACAATATATGCACAAGAGATAACCATACACCCATCGTACAACTACAGCCTCGACACCATACTAACCGACCAAGGCAAACTGACATGGCACGACACAACATTCTACAACGACATACAGTTTGACCGCAGCACCAAAAGCATTCACGGCTGCGACAGCACGCTACACTTAGGTCTGACAATACAATGTCCGGCAGAATATGGAGCAGAAAAGACACTGACGGCATGCGACACCCTGAGGGTAAACGGCAGAAGAGTGAGCAAAGGCGAACACCATCTATACGACACACTAAAAAACATACGCTTCTGCGACAGCATAATACCCCTGCACCTATACGTCAATCCAACATACAACAACCTCAAAGACAC
The DNA here is from genome assembly GCA_045598945.1 of Bacteroidales bacterium. Lineage (GTDB taxonomy): Bacteria > Bacteroidota > Bacteroidia > Bacteroidales > P3 > Colimorpha. Next base: position 376 of record JAZRVD010000051.1, read on the forward strand.
CTTTGGCTGCTACACCCTTGAATGGAAAGGCGAGATACTCCAAAGCGACACCATAGTGGCAAAAAAATATCAGAGCGTAGCAGGTTGCGACAGCATAGCCGGGCTGCACTTCCATATAGGCAACGAGATAGAGATATACGACACCGTACACAGCTGCATAGACTACCTATACCGCGGCATATACTTTGACAAAGACAGCAGCCACACCTACACGCCGGGCAGACACCCGTTAGGCTGCGACAGCACCATACACCTGCATGTAATAATACATCAACCCACCAGCACCACCATAGACACCGCAAGTTGCGACACCCTCGAATATCTCGGCACGACATACCTTACATCGACCCACAAGACCATAACACTGCAAAACGCCCACGGCTGCGACAGCAACATACGCCTCAACCTGACAATATACAACAGCGACATGGTGCCTATAACACCACAAGGCTGCGACAGCACACTATGGGACAACATCTACTACCTCAGCGACACCACACTATACGACACCGCCATCAACATACACGGCTGCGACAGCATCACTGCCATCAACATACAGGTACACCCCACATACTACTCACGCCACGACACCACAGCATGCGACTTTCTATTCTACAACAGCATCAACTTCAGCCGCGACACCATAGCAACACTACGCAATCTCTCGCTGTACCACTGCGACAGCATAGACACACTGCACCTCACCATGCGATATAGCAAAAAAGAGACCAAGACAGTAGAGGCATGCGATGCGTACCGATGGCACGACAGCACATACAGAAAGTCGTCCATAGACATATACCGCACAAGCTCATTGGAGGAGTGCGACAGCATAATAACCTTAGTGCTGACCATAATACACAGCGACACCACCGATACCACCATAACGGCTTGCGACAGCCTGACATGGCACGACAAGAAATACTACATGGCCTGCACCGACACCTTCTTCTACCACGACAACGCATGCCACACCGCCGATGTGCTGCACCTCACAATACATTACGCCGACACCACACATACCGTCATACCAAGCTGCATAACGCCTGCAAGCGGGCAGAACATCAGCTCATCGATTCAGCAGATAGACACCGTAAACCGATACGGCTGCGACAGCACCGTGATGCTACACCTCAACGTATATCACAACACCACAGGAATATTCTACGCCACAGTGTGCGACAGCTTTGAATGGCACAACACCACATACTACGAAAGCACCACCACGCCAACCTACAAACGACAAAACAAGGCAGGCTGCGACAGCACCATAACACTACACCTCACCATACTGCATCAACCCGACAGACATGACACTATATTCGCCTGCAACCAACACATCTACAACAACATAACCTACACCACCGACACCACTCTGAAACACACTATAGAAAGAGATGTGAACAACTGCGACAGTGCAGCATGGCTACACCTAATAGTAGAGTACGGCAACGACAGCAACGTGATACTTCAAAAAAGCTGCGACAGCATAGTGTGGCAAAACAACACCTACACCAATACAGACACCCTGACAAACATCAGCCACACCCCTCACGGCTGCACCCATACCGAGATAGTGTATCTGACAGTATACCACAGCAAAAAAGGTGGCATAGACACCTCGTCGTGCGACAGTCTGAGGATAAACGGCACACTATATCTAAACAGCCTCAACAAGACCAACTTCCATCCTACCGCCGAAGGTTGCGACAGCATATACACTACCAACATCACCATACACCACAGCAAAACCACAAAAATAGACACAGCCATATACGACAGCCTGCCATGGAACGGCACAACCTACACCCAGACCACATCGCATAAAGCAAGATACACCACAGTACACGGCTGCGACAGCAACGTAGATATAAACATATTGATAATCAACCTACCAAGACCTCAGATAATAGACTACGACGAACAACTGCTGATGACCAACCACTACCCCGACGGCGAAGAAGGCAAACGTACAGACTACTACGCCTACCAATGGTATTGCGACAGCATAGCCATAGACAACGCCACCAACGACATGCTTCAGGCAAAGATAGGCAAAAAATTTGACGGCTGCTACTATGTATCCGTAGCCATTGACGAAGCACAACGACACTGGATAACCTCCAACAGCATCTGCTTCAGCAACCCCGACGGCATAGAAGAGATATCCACCCTACCCTGCACAATTTACCCCAATCCGGCAAAAACAGGCAAGGCTATAAGCATAAATACACCAGTCAGAGCTGAGGCAAAACTTTACAACATGCTGGGCATAGAGATATTCAAGACAACGATAGAGGCAGATACAGAAAGACATCTATCTGTGCCACAGCAAAGAGGGATATACCTACTTGTAGTTACCGACCAGCAGGGCAGAGTGGCGAAGAAAAACATTGTAGTAGAATAAAAAAGAATGAACAGCAAGCACTACATACTGTTTTTGATACTGTTGTTCCCCATCATAGCTTGGGGGCAATGCGACACCGTGAGGGTATTCCCTTATAGTGAAGATTGCGAAGATACTACGGTATACTGCTGGTTTAATGGAGAGATGGACGGAGACTCTATAACATGGGATTGGTATAAAGACCCCGACAACAGCAACAACAATGTATTAGCATCAATATCCACCTACCCTATAGGGTATGCCCAGATGGCGAACCTCTATACCGACAACTGGCTTGCCTCACCATGGTGCGCACTACCTAAAAACGCAAAAAAAATAACACTGCAATACGACGCCAAAGGTAACAACAACCAATATTGCAAAGACATATACAGCATACACGTCAGCAATATAGAAGATTTTGACGACACATCGCCAGACACGACAGGAGAGGTAACAAACAACTTTGAACGATACACTTTTGACCTGACACCATGGAGAGGAGAGACAATACGCTTTGCCATACGCCATAGGGTTGAAAGCGGGGACGTGGGATATGAAGTACTGTATCTCGCCTTCGACAATTTCATAATCGACGTTGAATGCGACACGATAAAAAAAGATACCGTAGTACGCACAACTAAATACATCACACAAGACAGAAAAGAGATATACAACGACACCACGCTATATTGGACGACAAACAACATCCAAGAGATGTGCAACGACACACTATACAAAACCAATATAATCATTATCTCGCCCGACAACTATATCACCCTCAACGATACCACAATAACAGCATGCGACAGTGCCACATACCGCATGCGGCACTACTACAGCGACACCATATTTACCGACAGCACGCTTAACGACAACTACGACATAGAGGTACAAAAAGTAGAAATAAATATAACACCCAGCACAAAAGACTACGAGACACAACAACTTACAGTGTTTCCACAATATCGATGGATAGACGGGGCGCGGATAGTAAAAGACACAACAATAGGCGACACCGTACATATAGGCATCTGCATAGACAGCATATACCAGACAATAATAACCTTTATACCCGACACAGTACGACTCAGAGACACCAACATATACGCCTGCGACACAGCATACTACAACGACAAATACTACAGCGTCAACAAAAACTATATAGACACCACGAGAAACGACACAGGCAGCGTAGTGCTACAACATGTCAATATAGAGGTATACAGCAGTTACGCCTACCGCGACAGCATATATATTGATACCTGCGACTACTACTTGTGGCAAGGTCTAACATTGAAACTGCCAGGAACATACATAGCAGACTACAAAACCAGCGACACAGCAAAATGCGACAGCATATACCACCTCAAACTGGCACTGCCATTGGCAAAGATGCCCGACACCGTGCACTACTACATAGACAGCACAGTATGCGGCATACTGAAATGGAACAAACAACTAATATATCACGACACAGCCATATACGACAGTCTACACACAGAAGACACAATATATATAACCACAACATCATTCACCGTTACACCGACAAAGATAATAGAACAAGACACTACTATCAACGGCAAAATCTACGAGACATACCATTACAACGGCGAGACCTACCAACGCACTGACAACATACCAGAGGTGCAAGGAAATTGCGACAGTGTGATACTGGTACATTTGAACGTAATATGCGGCACGACAACAGGTCCTACTATAGACACCGTGGGATGCGACAACATAACATGGCACGGCATAAGATACCGATATATAGAGAATGAACGGGCAGACTACCGAATAGAGGACACCATAGAGAACCACTGCGGCATGGACAGCCTGAGACAGATACACATCTTTCTACGTCCATCGTACTTCTACACCGACACCTTCACTGAACGACAACACGGAGTATACCGCTGGCACAACCAAGTGCTAAACCGCAGCGGCAAATATCAAAGAAAATATCAAAGTCAATGGGGCTGCGACAGCATATACGAGATACGTATAAGATTTGTAGACCCCAACTGCGCCACTACATACCACTACAAAGACACAGCTGCATGCGACAGCATGCTGTACAGCAACACAATGTTCTATCACGACACAAGCCACTCGACCAAACTGGTGAACGTAGAAGGCTGCGACAGCATGTATATAACACGCATTACAATACATAAGTCGTACCACCACAACAGCGACACCTCGGCATGCGAGAGGATAAGATGGCAGATGCATAACATTACCGCCGATACAGTAATAAGACTATACACAGGGCAAGATATGTGGAGCTGCGACAGCACAGAGACACTGACAATAACCATAGGCAAGATATCGAATATACGGGACACCGTGGAAGGCTGCGACAGCTACAAATACCGCAACGTGATATACACGCAAAGCAGCGACGACATATTCAACTCGACAGACACATCGACAGGCTGCGACAGCACGATATATGTACATGTAAAAATACACCAGAGCAGTCGCTACGACAGCATCATAGACCGATGCGACAGTGCACGAGTGCTCGACAGCCTGCACCTCGCCAGCACAATACTAAGCATGAAAGACACTGCCGCCAACGGCTGCGACAGCATGACATACATACATGTAAACATATACCAGCCAGAGATACACGACACCAACGTAACGGCATGCGACTTCTATACCTACAACCACGACACCACTTTTTACCGCAGCGTAGACTACATAGACACCTTAGACGGCACAAGCCACGGTTGCTTAAAGGTTGAGAGACTGCACCTCACACTCTTCTACAGCGACACCATAAAGATAGACAGCCTGGCATGCGGCGCAATAGAATGGTACGCCAACAGATTTGACCACGACACCGTGGCACGCTTTGTCCACACCAACCAGCACCACTGCGACAGCACAGAGATACTATACCTGAGAATAAGAAAAGACAGCCATTCGGAACGAAGCATAATAGCCTGCGACAGCTACCGCTGGTTCGACAGCACCTACACCACCAGCACCGACGCCTACCGTCATATCAAAAACAGTGAAGGCTGCGACAGCGCCATGACAGCCCACATAGCCATATATCACAACGACACCATAGACACCGTAATATACAGCTGCAACAAACTACTATGGCACGACTCCACCTACCATAGCAGCACCATAGACACATTCTTCTTCAACATACACACATGCCACTATGCCGAAGTAATGCATCTGACAATAGGCACGGACACAAGCACACAACAACAAGTAAACGCCTGCGACAGCATGGTATGGGGCAACGACATATATCGACACGACACAACAATAGTGCTGCACAAGCATACAACAGCAGGCTGCGACAGCACAGCAACAGTAAACATAGCAATATACCATTCTACATACAGCACCATCAACATCACCGACTGCGACAGCCACACATGGCACGGCATAACATACTACGCCTCCACCAGCACCCCAAAACACACAAGAACAAACATCCACGGCTGCGACAGCACACTTTCGCTCAACCTAACATTATATCGCAGCGGCATATATACAGACACACTGCACGGCTGCGACAGCATAGTATATGACAACACAACATACACACAAGATCAACGAATAATAAAACCACGCCACCTGACAGCACACGGATGCGACAGCATACCAGCGACACAAATAATACTGCACCATCAGAACGACACCACACCATACACCATAGCCACATGCGACCAATACACCTGGCACGACAAGACATATACCACCGACACCATCACAACCATCGACAGTACAGACCAATACAGCTGCCGGCACAGCCTACAACTCAATCTTACGCTACATCACTCCGACAACACACAACAATATATCACAGAGTGCGACAGCATTAGATGGGACGACAGCACCTACACCCACTCTACAACCATCAACTACGACACCAACAACATCTACGGCTGCGACAGCACCTCGACAATACACCTGCTGATAAACAACAGCACAGCCGACACCATAGACACAGCAGTATGCAGCACACTCACCATATTTAAGAGCACCCTAAACAACGAGGTTACCAACAAACTGTTAAAGTTGCAAACCAAAGATGGCTGCGACAGCACACTACTGCTGACACTACGCATACTCAACAATAAAAGCGACACCACCATAACAGGCTGCGACAAAATAAAATGGAGAAACAAGACCTATATAGCCGACGACATACAGATAGACACACTTGTCAACGCTTCACACTGCGACAGCCTTGTAATAACACACATAAACATAGCCCACACCACAACAACAATAGAGCGACTACACGGCTGCGACAGCTTTATATGGCGCGATAGCGTATGGTACTACACCAACAGCACGGCCACCGACACAGCGCGGCACACCGGACAATGCGACACCATATACATGCTTTCCCTCACACTCGACACCAACAAGCACAGCAACTTTGAGATTACCGCCAACAAAATAGTAGACTGGAACGGCATGCAATACGACAGCACCGGATACTACACACAAGCTATACCTATTGCCAATGGCTGCGACAGCATAGTAACCATGCACCTAAGATACAGCAACCTGCCAACGCCACAAATAATGTCGCACGACGGAGTGATACTAATGGTAAACCACTACCTAAACGGCGACATGGGACATAGAACAGATTATCCAGCATACCAATGGTATCGCAACGGCGACAGCATACCCTACGCCACCAAAGACCAATACAACAACCACTACCAGCCCTTAGACGGCTGCTACTACGTGATGGTAGCCATCGACGACACATGCAGCGGATGGCTGAAATCAAACCTCGAATGTTTCGGCAACGGACAGACAGAAGGCATAGCGCAAATATCCAGCATGCAAATACAGATACACCCCAATCCAATACAGCACGGCAACAAAATACATATCAACGGCATAGAGACAACAGCACAGATAACCATATACAACAGTATAGGACAGATAATAGGCACTCCGCAAAATTACAACAACAGCAACAGTTTATACGCACCACATACACCAGGCGAATACATACTGCAAATAACCACATCCCACGCCACCACGCTGCATAAAATAATAGTACAATAAACATATTTACAACAACATATCATACAGCGAGCCTGACACCCAAAGTCAGGCTCGCTGTGCATTATAGACATAGAAAAAGAAAATGTAACAAAAACTTAACCTTGATTTGTTGGACGAACAAAATATACAACGTACATTTGCAACAGAGAAAAGACAGCTGTTACAGAAATAACACACTAACAAACAAATATTTAACAAAAAACGGTACACAAGATGAGTTTTTTTGACATTGTAATCGTACTACTCAAATTTGCAGGAGCCATAGCAGTATTTATCTATGGCATGAAACTGATGAGCGAAGGACTGCAGAAACTTGCAGGCAACAAAATGCGCACCGTATTGGGCAAGATAACCAACAACCCCATAAGCGGAATACTAACCGGAGCTGGAGTAACAGCATTGATACAATCGTCCTCAACGACAACGGTCATGATAGTCTCGTTTGTCAATGGCGGGCTGCTAACACTCGCTGGAGCCATAGCGGTAATAATGGGGGCCAACATAGGCACAACAATCACCTCGTGGATAATACTATTAGGCATGGGAGGCAACAGCAGCAGCGCCTTTCTGCTACCATTGGTCATCATAGCCCTGTCGCTCCCCTTTATGATGATGAAAAAAGAGAAAGCAAAATATTTCTCCGAGTTCATCATAGGCTTAGGTCTACTGCTTGTGGGCTTGCAGTTTTTACAAGACGCCATGCCCACCCTTAGCGAAGAATTTCTGCACACCCTTGCACGCTGGTCAGGCTGGGGGTTCTGGTCGATACTCATCTTTGTGCTGATAGGCACTATACTAACCGCTATAATACAAGCCAGCTCGGCAGTGATGGCAATAACACTTGTAATGTGCGCCAACGGATGGATAGGCTTTGACGTAGCAGTGGCAATAGTGATGGGGCAGAACATAGGCACCACCATAACAGCCAACCTTGCAGCAGTGGTGGCAAACACCACAGGCAAAAAGGCGGCAAGGGCACATTTTGTATTCAACGTGGTAGGCGTGATACTAACACTAATAGTATTCAGTCCATTGATGCACCTGATAGCCAACATGACAGAGAGCATAACAGGCTTCAGCCCATACGACAGCGCCCACATCAACGAGACAGTGCCATTGGCGATAACAATCTTCCACACCTTCTTTAACGTTGCCAACACCATAATACTGGCATTCTTCATACCGCAGATAATAAAAATAGTAGACAGAATGGTAAAGACACCAAAAGAAGACGCCAACGACGAATTCAGACTAAAATATATCTCTGGCGGATATATGAGCACGACAGAGCTTAACCTGCAACTTGCTAAAAAAGAGATAGAGAACTTCTCGAAACGAGTGCTACGTATGTACACTTTCCTGCCTACCTTGCGCGAAGCAAAAAACGAAGAAGAATTTGACAACATATTCAGCCGCATAGAGAAATACGAAGGCATCAC
>JAZRVD010000052.1:0-1373 GCA_045598945.1 Bacteroidales bacterium
CCTACAGGCACGCTGCGCGTGATGTCGGAGCAGTAGTTCATGGCGGTCTCGCAGCCGGCGTCCATCACCAGCATGCGGCCTACTTCAAGTTTGTGGTGGTGTCCGTGGTTGTGCAGTGTCTCGCCGTGGATGGTCATGATGACTGGAAACGACACAGGACCTCCGCCCATCAGCGCCTGTCCCTCCATATATCCGGCAAGTTCGTATTCGTATCTTCCGGGCATGGCCATCTTCATGGCGCCGACGTGCATGTTGTAGGCTGTGTCTATGGCTCGCTCTATCTCTGCCACCTCTTCGGCGCTCTTTATGCTTCTCATCTTCACGCATGCCTGTATCAGCTCAAGCGACGCATAGCGGCATACGGCATCGTATTTCAGCCCCAACAGCATGCTCATCTGGCGCTGGTTGTCGGAGCGGTAGGGTGGGAGGTAGTGTATCGTGCGGCGCTGCCCGATGCTCTTGGTGCAGAGCTTTTGCAGGGCGGCAAGGTCGCCACCATATTTTGCACCAACTTCCATGGCCAGTTCGCTCACGCTGGGCAGTGCTCCAGTCCATATTATGTCCTCTATGTCGTAGTCGTCGGCATAGAGGTATTCTTTGCCTGACTCGCAGTCTATCACGCCCATGAGACCCTCTCTCTGCTGTCCGAAGAAGTACAGAAAGGTGCTGTCTTGTCTAAACCAGTATGTGTTGTCGGTATAGTTGCAAGGTGCTTCGTGGTTGCCTTGCAATATTATGATGCCATGTCCTATCAGTCGGCGCAATTCGGCACGACGTTGGATGTATGTCTCTTTGCTAAACATGTTATTTCTTTTTTTATAATAAATAGAATTGCAAATGTACGTTTTTTTTGCGACATCTTGCCGTCATCTGTCTCAAAGGGTTATAAATCTCGCCTTTTTGGTGGAAACGCGGCCTGCCACGACTCTACGCTTGCTACGTCTCACTACTTCACGACTCTATGTCTGCCACGTCTCACCATCGTAACTCAAATTTCATAATTCTAAATTTTCTTATCTTTGTATGGTAATATTCTTGTTGGAAAATATGTATAACTACTACAAAATCAACGTGTTATGGGGGGGGGCATAGCTGCCGCCTGCTATCGCTAACTTTTATATAACGCTTACACCGCTATGGGCTTCTGTCTCAGCTCGTAGTGGATTTTTTTTTATGCACTTTTTTGGACAACTTATTCACAATATTAATACCAAATTTATAAAATTATGTATAACAAAGCTTTTTTTGACGAGCCGCAAGCCATGGTGGTGCGGTTCGACGTGATGGATGTCATCAGCACATCGGGCGGTGTGTCTAAAACGTATTTCGAGGGGTCTTCCATCAATAATGCCGTCGAGGCGGAATGATGTTGC
>JAZRVD010000053.1:0-12070 GCA_045598945.1 Bacteroidales bacterium
AGTTTTGACAAATGGCGCTATCGTGATAAGTGCTTACATTGCGCCATACATGCAGAGAATAAGTGATGACACTGTCGCAGCCTACAGCATTGGTGCGATGTATCAAAGTGTCGAGTTGCGCATGCCGGAACGAGAGACCGGCAAAGGGGTGAGGCAGACTGTTCTCAACGATAGTGTCGTGCTGCGAGTAATAAGTGTTGCGTAACACATTGACCTTCATGGTGAGGAGGCTGTCCTGCCCATGACAGCCGACGAGCAAAGCCTGACTGACGCCATCGGTAGTAAAACGCTTGTTGTTCCAAAGCAGAGGCAGATTGTTCTCGCACAAAATGCTGTCGGCAAAAGCCTTGACGTTGTACCACACATGCAACGAATAGGTGATGATACTGTCGCAACCGGCAGCATTGACACGCACAAAGGTGGTGTCATCATGGCGGTCGGGGAAGAGCAAGGTGTCGAAACGATGAGGCAGTCCATTCTGCACAACAGTGTCGCGATAGGTGCGATAGGTGTTGTTCAGCACAGTGAAACGCATAACCACAGTGCTGTCCTCGCCATGTACGCCAGTAAGGACTACAGAGTCGGACCTTGAAGAAGCAAACGCCACATTGTTCCACATCAAAGGCAAGAAATTTTGACAGCAAGCACTGTCGTGATAGGTGGAAACATTGTGATATACTAAGAGCGAATAGTGTATAACACTATCACAGCCATTGGCATTGACACGTATCAGCGATGTGTCGCTATGCATCTTATAGAAAGAGAGCCCAGCAAACGAGACCGGCAGCCTGTTTTGCACAACAGTATCGCTATACTGCGAGGAGGTATTGTTCAACACATTGACCCTCATAGTCAAGACACTGTCGACGCCATGAGCGCCCACCAGCGTAACCTGCTTCACGCCTGGCGACACGAAACGCTTGCCATTCCAAGTAAGGGGCATGTAATTCTCGCACAAGGTGCTATCGGCAAAATGGCTGACATTGTACCACACATGCAGCGAATAGGTGATAACGCTATCGCAGCCGGCAGCATTGACACGCACAAAAGTGGTGTCGGCGTGACGGTCGGAGAAGATGATATTGCTGAAACGATGCGGCAAGCTGTTTTGCACTATGGTATCGTGCTGAGAATAGGAGGTGTTGCGCAGCATTGTAAACCGCATCGTTACCACGCTGTCCTCGCCATGCGAGCCTTGAAGCGTTGAAGAACGCGAATCGCTGCTACGGAAAGTAACTCCATTCCATACAAAGGGAACGTCGTTCTCGCATCTTGCACTGTCGAAATAGGTATGCTTGTTGTGATATACCAGCAAAGAGTAGCGTATTACGCTGTCGCAGCCAACGGCATTGACACGTGTGATAGTAGTATCACTCTGCGTGTCGCTGAAAGAGAGGCCGGCAAACGAGACGGGCAAACGATTCTCCACCACGGTGTCGGTATATGCTGACGAGCTATTTTTCAACATGCCGACACGCATGGTGATAACGCTATCCTCGCCATGCGAGCCGCTAAGAGTGGCCGGCTTGACAGAGGGCTGCACAAAACGCTTGCCGTTGAGAGTGAAAGGGAAAAAGTTTTCACACACATTAGTGTCGAGGAAAGTAGCAACATTGTTCCACACCTTTAGCGAGAAGTGTATGACGCTGTCGCAGCCGTAACGATTGCGACGCATAACAATTGTATCGCCTTGTGATTTATAAAACTTGAGACCGGCAAAGGAATACGGGACACTGTTTTCCACAATGGTGTCGCGAACAGTGGCCGAGGTGTTGCGATTGACAAACAGGCGCATTCTTATGATGCTGTCGGCGCCATTGCTCCTTGGGTAGATAGTGGAGCTGCTGTCCTGCCCGTCGAAACGGATGCCATTCCAGACAACAGGCAGCGAGTTCTCGCAGACCACACTGTCGAAATAGACATATATGTTGTTGTATATCGTCAGCGAAAAATGTATGACACTGTCGCAGCCTGCAACATTGACACGCAATAGAGCTGTGTCGGGCTGGGCTTCAGTAAAGGAAAGCCCGGCGAAACGATACGGCAGACTGTTCTCGACAACAGCATCGGAGAAGGTGTAGGAGGTATTGCGTCTTACCTCAAGCATCATGGTAACGACGCTGTCCTCGCCATGCACGCCTGAAAGCTTGGCACTTTTGACCGATGACGCAGTAAAACGAACATTGTTCCAAGTATAAGGAAGCTCGTTCTCGCATATAGAGCGGAAGTCGTTAGACTTGACATTGTCCCACACCTTGAGCGAGAAGGTGATAAGGCTATCGCAACCAACGGCATTGGCACGCTTGACAACAGTGTCGGCATGAGACGCCCTGAACGACAACCCGTTGAAGGTGTACGGCAATGCATTCTGCACCACTGTGTCGCGAAATACAGAGCGGCTGTTGCGCAGCACATGCACCACCATGTTTATCACACTATCCGCACCATTTTTGCATTTAAGCTTTACAGAGTACGAACCATCGGTTGTAAACTCATGGCCATTCCATACCAATGGCAGCTGGTTTTCACAGATGGTGCTGTCTAAAAGATTGGTCGTATTAGGGAAAACCTTGAGGGAATAGGTGATGACACTGTCGCAGCCTGCGGCATTGACACGCAAGATGGTAGTGTCTGCCTGAGGCTTGGTGAAGGTGACGCCGGCAAAAGAGACAGGGAGGTCGTTCTCAACAACAGACTGATGCTTCTCGTATGTAGTATTGGTTGCCACACTGAGCATCATGCGCAACACACTGTCGACGCCATGAGCGCCTTGCAACGTGGTAGACTTGACAGCCGCCCTGGTAAACCTGACATTGTTCCATGTCAAAGGGATGTCATTCTCACATACAGTGCTATCCACCACAGCAGAGACGTTTTTCCAGACATGAAGATTATAACTGATAGTGCTGTCGCAGCCAGCCTTGTTAGGGATGACGATAGTAGTAGAGGCATCGTCGTTGAACGATTTGCCATTGTAGCGATAAGGGAGACTGTTCTCGACACATTCTTCATACACCGTCGACGAAGTGTTGGCATTGACCTTAAGCTTTAAAGTAACCGTGCTGTCGCAGCCATTAGAGCCCTTGGTGCTATAAGAATAGGAGCCTGTAGCAGCATACGAGATGCCATGCCATGGGTAAAACTCGCCATCGCATATAGACACCGGGAAATCGGCCGTCTTGAACGGCTTGACCTCAACCTTGGCATAAACGGTGTCGTACTGTCCCACGCCGCAACGCTCCTTTTTCATCTCAATGACGGCACGAACGTTATACGAGCCAGGCGTGCGGAAGGTATAGATAACATTAGTACCCTTTGTTGTAGTGCCATCGCCAAAATTCCAATAGACATTGGCAACCTCATAGTTAGACTCTGTCTTGAAAGAGAGGCTCTCGTTCTTGCATATCCGCACAGGCGCATCGCCAGCTTGCACTTGATTGCCACCGACAAAAATCAACGACTTGATGCTGGCGGCAGTAGAGCCTACCGAATAGGAATAACTCTCATACTCACCCAAGCCATAGACATGAGCAAGAAAGACACCTTTGGTGTTCAGCAAAGTGTGCGAGCCATGCTGCAACGGAATACGAGCATACGAATATTGCGTGGCACTGCGTACAGGCGTAAAAGCATACGAGATACTGTTGCCGTCGAGCATCATGCCCGACTTGGTGGCCGTAGCGGTTACAATATTGACATAATGATTGTTGGTGATAGATGTTCGAAACGTAGTAAACGTAATCTTAGACAGTTGCTGTTCGAGAGGCGCTATCATCACCATTGACGGGTCGCCAAGAGGATTGTCCGACCCTTTGTAATACTGACCGCCAGTAAAATACAAAAAGACCTGCACAGGCTTGGAGGTCTCGATATAAACAGGCTCGGCATTTGACGTTACCTCAAACTCAACAGAACCCGACGCAGCAAGAGTAGAGCGTACAACGCCATTGACAGCCACCACACAGCCATTCTCGTCGGAAGTTATCTTTATACGATCGTAGACACGATGCAACGAACCGGTAATGACGAACTTAGTGCCATGATAAGCCGAAGGGAAAAGCTGCTCGAAAAGAAAGTCGCCACAGCAGTTGTCGCTCCCCGAAGCAGAGACAGGAACCATGCCCAACGAGTTGCCAGCAAAAACAGCTATCGGCTTGCAATCCCTACTGACAATTTTAGAGCCCGACAAATCGCACGAAGAGGCGGCACATAAAAGATGCGTCTGTCCCTTTTGAAGCGTAATAGCATAGGTGCCTGGATTTTTAACGGTATTTGCCGCTACATATTTGCACGTAGTAGTAATATCGATAGTAGTACCGTCTTCGGTGGCAAGAATAAGGAGCTCGCTACTACCATTGGAGGTAGACTTATAGGTCTGAGCGACATACTCGTCGCGCAAGACACTGGTGGGCAAGACATTGGTAACGTCGAAGGCGGCATTCTCATAGCTCGAAGCATAGAGACTGATGGTGTCGGTGGTAACTACATGAATACCAGAATTGCGCGACGAGCCACGGAAACTATTGAGGCATTGATCGGTGGGCAACTTGACTTCGACAACAGAACGTGCCGGGATATTGAACGACGTAGACCAGCCTGTCTGGGGATTGGTGGCAGTACCCGAACAATTCCTTTCGGAAGTGATGATAAGCCGCGTATCCGTAGTGTCGGTAAAATTGAACGGAAAAGAGACCCAGAAATCCTTGTCTTGCGTTGTCGGTGCTTGCTGAGCAAGAAGCACCGTAGGGGCAGACAGCAACATCAACAAACAAAACAAGCGTTGCATTTTATGCAAAAAACGCATAAAATGCAACGTTGCCAACGATGTTATCTTTGTTACTGACATTCCCTTATAGGCAGATAAACTTTATATTAACCTTTGCTTAGCGCAACAGCGTGATTGCACCTTTTTTCACCTGCCAACGGTCTGTGTCGAACTGCGTGGTATAACGAATTATGTAGACATACGCGCCTTGCGGACAAGGGGTGCCATTATAAGTGCCGTCCCATTCGTCGTCTTTGTCGGCAAACGAGTAGACCTTGTAGCCGTTGCGATTGTATATGTCGCACTGTGCCTGGTCTATCTGATTGTAGCGCATGCGCACCCTATTGTTGTTGGGACGTCCAGGTGTGAACACATTAGGCATGTAGACCTGCGAACGGTCGATATAAAGTATCGACGACGTAGTATCGCGACAGCCGTATTCACTCTCTATAGCCACAATGACACGCACCGAGTCGTCGTCGGACGGGAAGCTGAAGCACGCCTGCACGTCATTGCTTGTAGTACCGTCAGGCAGCCACCATGTACGCATAACACTATTGATACCATTGTCGAAGAGGCAAACAACAGGATTGTCGGCCGTGGCGACCTCCGGCACAGCATGAATACGGGCTTCTGTAACATTGTCGACACCCAGATTGAGATGCAATATGCTGTCGCAGCCGTCGACAGACTTGAGTACAATGGTTGGAGCTGTTGTAGGCTCGTCGTAGGTTACACCATTGAGCCATGTATAGCTGCGTCCCTCGCACATCATGGCTGGATAAGCCACATCGATAGGAGGAATAACATGAATATAGTTGGGTATGCGCAAGGTGTCGCGGCAGCCGTCGCGCGTGAAAGAATAGAGCGTTACAGTATATGTACCAGCAGAATAGGTATGACGAGGGTTATCGTCGGTACTTTGCGTGCCGTCGCCAAAATCCCATCGATAAGTATTGGCATGCTTGGATGTATTGGCGAAAGCCATAGTATAAGGCGAGCATTGGTTGCCCGGCATCTCAGGCAAGAAGTTAGACTCAGGAAATACGCCTACCACAATAGACACCGTATCGCGCCCAATACAGCGTGTGGTGCTATCATATATAGACATGTTTGTAACCTCTACGGTATATTCCTGCGTTTGATTGGCAGTAGGGACTATGACCGGCGTGGTGTCGCCAGTATTCCACATATAAGAATATCTGTAGCCTTTGCCGTAGGTATGAGGGTCGAGAGCCTCGAAAGATGCCGTACCGGAACGGCAGAACTCCACATTGTCGCCAAGCTCTGGCTTAGGCATCCACAACACGTCGAAATAGCCGAGGCTATCCCACTGACAGCCGTATTCATCAAAGACATGTATGTTGGCATAGAAACGTCCGGCAGTGTCGTATGCAGACATATAGAACTTGAGCGAGTCGGTACGGTCGACACGCACCGTAGCATTCTTAGAACGCCCCGACTCAGGCTTGATGTCCCATGTTATAGAGTCGACACCAACATTGTATTTGCACGGAGTCTGCTGGGCGGCGCTACATATATCCATGCTCCAGTTGAACACCCAGCCGTTGTCCAAAGCCCAGTTGTCGCATATCTGTATCTGCCATATACCATTGAGCGGACAGCCCACAAGAGTGCTAAAATCGTCGGCAGGCATATAGTAGTCCACCTTGTTGGCATGGTCGCTGGGGCGCTTGGTGTTGAAGGTGCGACTGCCAGCATTAGAGCCGCGTATATGAGAAGGCACAGAAGAGAATTGGTGGGTAACACTCACCATATAACTACTATTGGCAAGATAATGGTCGCCGCCACTTGTGGTATTGGCTTGACGGCCGTCGACAAGGAGATATTCGCCATTGCGCGAGAAACAGTAATCCAAGCCCTCGCCATACATATTGTATGTAGAGTCGCAATACTGACCACTGCCGCCATCCCACGAACGGGCGCTGGAGCCACCGTAAGGATAGCCGGTATAGATGCCGCCGCCGCCATACGCACCGGCAGGCTTGCCGCCAGGATTGTCTTTGTATTTGAGCGTAGCCTTACGGCCCGACGGACAGACTATCTGCAAGTCGTAGTCGCCCATATAGGTATGCTCGTAATTGACACAGATAGAGCAGATGTCGCCTTTGTCTTCGAGGGTCTGCCCCAAAGGAAAGTCAGAGAAGGTAACAGGGGCCTGATAGCAACGTGTGGAGCAGTATGGACCGTCGGGGATAAATGTCTTGACACTATTGACACGCGAGTGTACATTGGTGATAGCTACAGAGTCGAGGAGAAGATAGCTGCTTTGGTCGGTAGAGTCGTAACTCACCTTTACCAACAGCTCCTGTCGGTTGCATATAGTGCCGAGGTTGGCGATAGACTTGATAGGACTTACAGAGACACGCAGCTGCACTTGGTCGAAAAGCGTAGACTTACAGCCGTTGCCGTCAGTCATTTCGAGAATAAGCGAGTGGCAGCTGAGCGTATCAAACTGCTTGTAGGTAACATAATTGTAGCCCACACCCTGGGTAACATGCCCTTCGTCGTCGAGAATCCAGCGGAAAGTAGATGTGCCGTCGTTGGGTCTGTAATGACCTGTAAATGAAGTATATTCGCCATAGCCTTTAATACGTACACCGTCGCCGGCACAGATGGGTATTACACGCTGCTCGCCATCGTGGCGGAAGGTGTCGGTGGCGTAGGCCTGACCATTGCGGATACGCTCAAACTCGTTGGCGATATGCGGCGTGGTAACCTCGCAGGGTTTCAAGCACTCGACAGAAAAAAGAAAACCAGCACCGCCATCGCTGTTAGACGCCGTTTTGAAACAGATAGTCAAAGCATGCAGGTTCTGGTTGTTGAAAGAGGAAGCGTAGACAGTAGAACGCCCTTGGTTGAGATTGTTTAGCGAGTTGTTGCACTTGAGCAACACGGGGTAGTCGGTCGACGGGCCGTCGTAGACAATCAACGTGTCGGTCTTGGCAATGTCGAACAGGGAGAAGTTGAGCGTTAGCACATACGGCGAAGAGCAAGCCACTTGATAGTTGTTGACCGTGATATACCTGTTCTGACCTTTGGTATACATGCCGTCGCCATCAGCCTTAACCTGCAGACCTTCGGGCGGCACCATCAAAGTACGTCCGTTTGTAGAGTCCGCCAAGGCATACACCACACTCGACCGACCTTCTTCGGAATCAGACTGAGCAAATATAGACAATGTGAAACAAAAAGATAGCAAGCAAAAGATAAGTGCTTTATATTTCATGGTTTCAAAATAGAAAAAAAAAGACTAAACATTAATAAAACATCACACCTACGCCACCCTATACCCTATCGCAACATATTGCAACACACTACATAAGGCGACAATAAGCATTATTGTCGAAAAGACACAATATGTGCAAAGATACAAAAAAAGTAAAAAAGCACAAACCTCTTGCCAAACATTCATCGAATGATGGTAAAAGTGCCCTTGAGCGTATACCAGCTTTTGGGGTTGTATTTGGGGGTATAATTGATAAGATAGACGTATGTGCCTTGCGGACATTTCTGTCCACGATAGGTGCAGTCCCACACATCGTCGATACTCTTGAACTTATATAGGAAATGGCCATTGCGGTTGTAGATATAACATTCAAACTTGTCTATATCGTGAGCCTGCACACGCAGCACATTGTTGGACGGCAGCTCTGGCGTAAGGACATTGGGCATCCACACGCACTCCCTGTCCATCAGCACAGTACGATAGGCAGTATCTACACAGCCCAGCGTGTCGATAGCCACCAGCATGACAAGCACCGAAGCCTTGTTGACGGGATAGAAGAAATATGTCTCGGCATCGAGGCTGTAGAACTCGCCGTCGAGATACCATTCGCGTGTTGAAGATCGCAGGCTGTAGTCGGTTAGCGTTACCTCGCGCTGTGCATGCGATGCCGAATTGGGGTACTGGCCTATCTTTGCCACAACGGGTTCCTCCACAATAAGCTCAAGGGTTACATTGCTGTCGCACTGGTGAATGGTTGGATAAGTAACCAATGGGAAATGCGTTGAACGCCTGTAGACGTTGCCATCTTGCCACAACAGCGAGTCGTAGCTGCATATAACCTGGTGGTCGATAATGTCGTATGTGGGATAGACCAAGAGGTTGAGATATTCCGAGCTGTCGCAGCCGTCGATAGACTCTAAACGCACACGGTGCTTGCCAGTAACATTGAAATAGTAGCCTGAACGCTCGCTATAGAAGTTGTCGCAGATAGTGTCGTAGAACTGAGGCGAGTATGTAGGATTGATGGCCACCTGAAGGGTGACATTGCTGTCGGCATGGCAGTAGCGATAGTAGTGGAAATGCTGGGTGTCGGCTTGACGAAACTCGCCGTCGAACCACCGCAGCGGCAGCACGTCGTCGCACTCCACACGCGAAAGCACCGTGTCGAGATTGCGACACACAAAGAGGTTGTAGGAGATAAGGCTGTCGCAGCCGCCCACATTGGTGAGGACGAACAGCGAGTCGACGACATCAGTGTCGAAAGAAGCCTCGTTGAAGGTGAGATATGGCAGGCTGTCCTCGGTAACGCTATCGAGATAAAGACGATAGGTGGTATAACCAAGGGTGTAGATAACGGTATGGGTGTGGTTGGCACTGTCGCGAGTATACGAGCCGACAGAGGTGATGACAGTGTCGAAAAGACGTACCGAGCCACTGTCGCAGAAGAAATAGCGCAAGGTGTCGAACACCCAGCAGGCGGCGCCGATATAGAAATGCTCGGTAGCGGTATCGGTGCATATACCCTCGGAGAGCATGGCCACAAGCTGCACGTCATGCCAGCCCTCGGCAAAGTCGAAATAAGGATTGACATCGGTAGAACGAGGCACGCCGTCTACAATCCACTGATACCTCTCGCACGAGAGTCCGGTGCTAACCTGATGGTCGAGGTCGGAAGTTATAACGCTGGCGTTATAGAACTGCACACGAGTGAGGCAGTTGACAGTGTCGGTGATAGCGTAAGTGTACTGCGAGTAAGGGAAACGCGGGCCGGCGATGGCATTCATAGAGAAACCACATTGAGCAGTGCCTGACGCACCGCCGCCGTAAGAGAGATAGCAGGTGTAGGAGCCCTCCTCGGTAACAGAGAGCGAACGGCCGGTAGAGAGCGTTGCCGAAGGCAGGGTGTCGTTGTACCAGCGGTAGGAAAAACCGTCAGGAGCTGTAAAGGTGTTGGCGATAGAGAAGCCGCACGACGACGAGGTGAGCGTGCGATGGTCGCAAGTCAAAGTAAAATAGGCGTAGCCGTAATGGGCGGAGAATACGCAGTCCTTGGTGGTGAGCTTGATATATATCTTCTGCCCATGCAATGGCGAGAGGTCTATACCCACGGTGGTCCAGTCTTTCCAGCTCACACCGTTGTACTCGTGCCACGACGAGCGAGTGTAGCCGGGTATGAACACGGCGGAGTAACAATCAGAGTTTATCTTGTTGTTGTTCTCGTCGTATATGGCGAAGTCGAAACGCGGCTGCTCGTTTTGCGAGTGTCCAGGTTGCTGCAGCACGGCGGCATATTTCAGCACCAGGAGGTCGTAGGCCGCTGTATCGACAAAATATTCGTATGTAATGCTCTCACCCTGTCCGCCGCCTTTCCAGTTGCCGAGACGTACCGACGCTATCTCGCCGGGAGGGACAGTACGCAGGCGCGTGTCATCGGTTCTGCCAGTACGGGCATCATATTCAGCAGTATTGGTATGCACCGTATGGCGCGAGTTGGCATTGGTATATCCATTGTCGACGACACCTATAGAGGCATCCGGGTTGCCAAAACTACCGTAGCGACACACCGTATGACAAGAATTAAGGTCGGTGAAATTGACACACTCGGCAGCGTTGGAGGGACATATAGTGCTGAAGGTGTTGATTGGCGCAGCACAGATGCCATGTGCAGGTGTAGCACCAAGGTTGTTGTAGACCCTAAAATAGTAGGTGGTAACTGGGTCGAGGTCGCGGAGCAAGACACGGCACGAGCCGACCATCACGCTGTTAGAGAGATTGTAGGGGTCGGTGCCGTAAGCCACCGTCCACTGTGTAGCATCGGTGGTGTCGCGCCACGAGATACGAGCCTGCGAGCCGGTGATGTTGGTGGCTGTGATATTGGTGATAGGCACACCCGTAGGCATACATGTACATGCTGTAAGTGCAAAACCGGGACGATGGTTGCTGCCATTGGAGTAGAACACCAAATAGGCATAGCCCGACTGGCAAGTAACATTGACCGTGCCAGTATTGGTGCAATTTATGACCATAGGGCACGAGTCGCCCTGTCCGTCGTAGATATAAAGCCCGTCTTTGTTGCGCTCCATGTCGAAAGAGCCCTGTATCTGTATTGGCATGCCCGACGCCGACACCAAAAGCAACACGCCCGAACAGTTGGCAGGATAGTTTCGCACTCCGCCAGGATCGTAAATAATATAGTCGGCAAAGGGATTGATAGTCTCGCTGATAGTATCTGTAGCCGGGATGGTGATGTCGTTTTGAGCCATCAAAACACGGCCGCCTCCCAGCATCATACATGCAAGGACAGCAAGCAACAACATCGTTTTCAAACCACTACGGCTACTCATAACTATTACAACAAATGATTTGGCAAAAATACAAAAAAAGTTAAATATATTTGTTTTTTTATCGAAAATTATTTTCAGCTATCTGCCTTAATGCTTAATGCTAATTATTGATAACTTCAACAACGCCATGCCGCTCCACAGTGCCACGAGCAGCAGAGCCAATGAAATGGAAGAAATAGGTGCCCGACGGCATGTCTGCGGGATTCCAGAAATCCACCTTAGAGACTATATGGCTGCAGTCGTACACCGCATGCCCCCACCGGTTGTAGACAATCAGACGAGTATGCTCGAAACAGTCGTTGTCGAGGATGTTCTTTATCTCGAAGATGTCGTTATAGCCATCGCCATTGGGCGTTACAACATTAGGAAACTGCAACGAGAGGTCGCATGTAACAACATGATAGTCTATCACCAACGAAAAATAAATGACGCTGTCGCAGCCAAAGACGTTTGTATAGTAAAAGGTGTCGTTGGCAACGGGGTTGCTATACGTGCGACCATGAAATGACCATGGCATCTGTAGGTCGTTGACAGAGTCGACAAAATGATTATAATGGTCCGGGTCTACAAACAGTGTAAGCGTTACCGTGGAGTCTTCGCCATGACTGCCAGCCTGCGACAAGGTGGTGGTCTTAGTGCAGGCATAGTCGAAGGTAGAGGGTCCCCAAGTGTACGGCAGCTTATGCTGGCACAGCGTAGTATCGTAAGAGG
>JAZRVD010000054.1:0-12508 GCA_045598945.1 Bacteroidales bacterium
CCCAGCAGGTTTTCCTTGGGGATAATGCAATCCTGGAACACAATTTCAGCAGTGGGGCTGCCGTGCAGGCCCATCTTCTCCTCGTGCTTACCCACGGAGAAACCGGGGAAACTGCTTTCCACGATGAAAGCGGAAATACCCTTGGTACCCTTAGACTTATCGGTCATGGCAAATACCACGAATACATCAGCCACATAGCCGTTGGTAATGAAGATCTTGGAGCCGTTCAGGACGTAATGATCGTCCTCGAGAACAGCCGTCGTCTGCTGGCCGGATGCGTCGGTGCCGGCGTTGGGCTCGGTAAGGCCGAAAGCTCCAAGCCATTCGCCAGAGGCGAGCTTGGGCAGGTATTTCTGTTTCTGCTCTTCGGTGCCGGCTTCAAGGATGGGGGCGCAGCACAGCGAGGTGTGTGCCGACAGAATGACGCCTGTGGTGGCGCATACTCGCGAGAGCTCTTCAACGGCAAGGCCGTACATGATGTTGGTGCCGCCAGCTCCGCCGTACTGCGTAGGCACTGGTATGCCCATAAGGCCTATCTTTGCCATCTTTTTTACCGTCTCCATGGGGAAACGCTCTTGTTCGTCGACTTCGGCTGCAAGGGGCTTGACCTCTTTCTCGGCAAACTCCCTTATCATCTGCAGGAAGAGTTGGTCCTGTTTTGTTAAACTAAAATCCATATTGCGTTATTTTTTTTCTTTTTAGTGGCATGGCGTATGCCGGTATGTCTCTTATTTTACTGCTATGGTCTCTATCTCTACCTTTGCACCTGCAGGGAGGTCTTTTACAGCAAAGGCGGCGCGGGCGGGACTGTCGGCGGGATAGTATTTGGCATAAACCTCATTCATAGCCTTGAAGTCGCTGATGTCTGCAAGCAGGCAGGTGCTTTTCACCACGTCGGCATAGCTGTAGCCAGCTTCTGCAAGTATGGCGCCGATGTTTCTCATCACCTGTTCGGTCTGTGCTGTTACATCGCCGTCTATTAGTTTGCCTTGTGCCGGGTCTATGGCTATCTGGCCGGAGATATAGAGTGTTCCGTTGGCTTCAACGGCTTGACTGTAAGGACCGATGGCTGCAGGTGCCTTTGGGGTGTTGATAATTCTTTTCATAATGGTATGTTGTTGTTTTTGTTGCTATATGTTGCACGGCGAGACCTTATTTTCCTTGCACAAGGGTGTAGGTCTGCTTTGAAAATGCAAAGATACATTTTTTTTTTGATATTGTTGCCTTTGCATATTTTGTGTATCTTTGCTTTTTCATTGCCGCTGTTCAACGGCTTTGCAATGATGTTGCAACGACATTGCAAGACGGTTGCAAGTGGGTATTAATGTCAAAAATATTTATATTGTATGTCAGAATTTTATGTCATAGGTCTGATGTCTGGTACTTCGCTCGATGGGCTTGACTTGGCCTATTGTCGTTTTGAGATTGACGAGGGGGCGGCGAGGATTGCCATCAACGAGGGGACGGGCGATAGTGGCGTTCGTTTCGAGCTGATAGCTACAGAGACTGTGTCGTACTCCACAGAGTGGACGCATCGCCTGGCAGCGTTAGACAAGGCTTCGGCTCTCGACTATGCCTTGGCGCATGCCGAGCTGGGGCATTTTTTTGGAGTGTGTGTCAGGGAGTTCATGATGCGTCATCCGGGCAGGGTGGACTTTGTCGCGTCGCATGGCCACACTGTCTTCCATCAGCCGCAACGCGGTCTTACGGCTCAGATTGCCGACATCGATGCCATAGCTGCCGAGTGTGGCGTGGCGGTGGTGGGCGGTTTCCGCACCATGGATGTGGCTCTCGGTGGTCAGGGTGCTCCGTTGGTGCCGGTAGGCGACAGGCTGCTCTTCGGTCAGTACGAGGCATGTCTCAACCTTGGCGGATTTTCCAATATCAGCTTCGAATGTAGGGGTCGCCGCTGGGCGTTTGACGTCTCGCCGTGCAATATGGCTCTCAACGATATAGCACGTCGTATGGGGCTGGCGTTCGACAAGGATGGCGCTATAGCGCGCGGCGGACATTTGGAGCCGTTTATGCTCGGCGACCTCGACAAGCTGCCCTATTATGCCGCATTGCCACCCAAGAGTCTCGGCAAGGAGTGGTACGACAAGGAGTTTGTGCCTGTGGTGGAGTATGCGTTAGACAATGGCTTGTGCTACGAGGACGTTATGGCCACCCTTGTGGAGCATATAGCGCATCAGGTGGGCAAGGCGGTGTGGCGCACCGGCGTGTCGTCGATGCTGCTTACTGGCGGTGGCGCTCACAACGGGTATCTCGTCGAGCGCATGCGCAAGATGTGTATAGAATGCGAGTTGACGGTGCCTGAGCCTGCCATCGTGGATTACAAAGAGGCCATCCTTTTCGCTCTCTTGGGCTGTCTGCGAGTGATAGGTCTGCCCAATGCCTTGGCGTCGTCGACGGGTGCGAAGACCAATAGCGTTAGCGGACTCCTCTCTGCGGTGCCGCCTATAGTGTAGAAAAGATGCTGGCAGGGTGGCAAATTATGCTATCCTGCCAGCATGCATATTTTGCTATCCCACCCTCGCAAAATATGCGTTTTACCACGCAAAATCTGCTACCCACCCTCGCAAAATCTGCTATCCTTACCTATTATATAAAAGAAATAATAAAAATAATATAAAACCCCGGCTATCGCGCGCGTGAAGAGTTGGGTGCTTTTTTTTGAAAAGATATAATTGCTATGAAATAATAGCAGAAACGTGTGAAAACTGCCTGTTTTTAAGTGCAATTTTTCAGGAAATTGCGAATTTTTATGTGCAGTTTTGCTGAAAATCTGCTTGCATTACGTTGCAACAATGTGTCATTTTCCGTAATTTTTCTATTAGTCTAAACCCTTTTGTGTGTTTGCTGTGGTGGTGAGAAAAGAACAATAAATGGTGTTTTGTTGAGGGTTGATGAAGTTTGTTGTGTAAATGTTAATAAAAATATGTAATTTTGTAATGGTTTATTGTGTGTAATTGTGTAGAGATGTAATAGTTTTAATTGTTTGACATAAAAGCACTTGTTATAAGAGTGCATTGTTTAATATATTGTTGATAAATGATAGGTCGAACGGCCATATTACGTTATTGTCGCATACTTTCGCTGTTGTTTTTGATGGTTTTTATTACTTATCAAGAACAAGTTTTTTCACAACCTGGTGGTGGTGGCGGCGGCTATTCTACAAATTCTTCGTTTACTGTGAAAGTCTCTACAGCAAATACTTGCGGACCTCAAACAGTAACAGTCACTTTTACAAAAACTTCTGGCAATGGAACATCATATACTCTGTCAGCATCACTTGATGGTGGGACAAGCAAGTCGGGTACTTATAATAATAGATTTGGTACAGGCACTGTCGAAATTACTAATGTGGCGGTAGGCAAGCATACTATAGCGTGGTCATGGAGTAATTCGAATAACACCAGGGATAATGACAATGGAACTGAAACAATCCAAGTAGGATTAAGTTTGGAGATTACTAATCCAGATGAGTTGAAGTGCTATTCTTCGGAGAAGAAAAAGATCTATTTCAAGGCTGCTGGTGGTACAACAATTAGCCATGGAGGCAATTATGGAGATAAAGGTGAGTCGTATACTACGACTATTGATGGTACTTGCTATGATAAACAGTACAATGATTGTATTTTTGGAAGCGGTAGGTATGGTTGTAATGGTTCAGGCAACTGTCAGTGGTTTTATTTTTTAAGAAAAACGCCTTCTAACAATACATATCCTTCTAATAACTTGTTGGCTGATAGTGTACGTGGTTACGGTACTGGCGTTGGTGGTTCAGGTGAATTTACCAATTTTTGGAATTTTGGACCTGGCGAGCATACCGTTGTGATTACAGATGCCAATCGTTGCACGGCATCGGTTGCGTTTGTTGTGCCAGCAGAGGAGTTGACAATCGATGCAACTGTCAAAAATGTAAAGTGTACCAAGGGGTCGATAGTTGCCACTCCATCTGGCGGCGTGCCGCCATATACTATTGTTTATGAGAAGAAAGGGACATATAATAATTGGAGCAGTGTGGCTGACAATACCTCGTTAGATGCAGGTACATATAGGGTGACGGTTACTGATAAGAATGGATGCACAAAAACATCAGAACAATATACTATTATTACGGAGACGAAGCCGACAATAACGGTTACGCCTACGGTTACACCTGTCATTTGTGAGACCCAAGGCACTGTCAGAACATCGGTGTCGGGTGGTACGCCACCATATACGTTTAGTTATACTGGTTCTTATATTGGTTCTTATAATATTTCAAGAGATGTTGGTGTTGTTGATACTAATGCTTTGGAATCAGTATATAATAATAATTATGAGATAAATTATTCTGTTACAGTAACAGATGTTGATGGCTGTACGGGAACTAAGGATTTTACTGTTGCAGACAATTCTGTTACATTGCAGATTGACAATCTAATTACTCATGCTGTATGCAATGGCGATAATGGTTTGGTTAATCTGTCTGTCAATAATGGTGTTAAGCCTTATACCTATAGTCGTTATAAAAATTATTATTATTCTGAGGTAGACTCTTTCTCTCTTGCAGCTGGCACTTACAGCTTCTATGCCAAGGATTCTAATGGTTGTACTGGAGAGATTTCTTCGGTCAAGGTTAATCAGCCTGACAAGATTACTTTTAGCGACAGCGTTATCGATGCCTTATGCCCATACGATTCTGTGCGTGTTGTCTTCTACGACGTGAAGGGCGGCAATGGCGGCTATCAGTATCAGTGCGACCCGTTAGACTATAGAAATACCAGTGTGTATGTCCTGAATAAGGATGTTACCTCAAGCTCCAATATCATTGTCAAGGACTCGATGGGCTGTCTCTCCGATAGTCGTCCGTCGAAGGTGGGCTTTATTCCACCTGCTATTGTCTTGTCTGTCGAAGAGGCTGACATTATAAAGTGCTATGGCGGTAGCGACGGCAGTGTGTCGTTGTCTGCCACTGGTGGCAGAGGCTCGGCATACACTTATTATCATAGCGACAATTCAGCGGCGGTTACTGCGGCTCTTTCGGCGGCAAAGTATACATATTATGCCAATGACAGTGTAGGTTGCAAGTCGCCTGAGGTGTCGATAACGTTGAGCCAGCCCGACTTGCTGACGGTGAGTGCCGAGTCGCACGATGTGGACTGTTATGGCAATGCTACGGGTAGCATTGTTGCTGTGGCACAGGGTGGCACCGTGTCGTATACCTATAAGCTCAGCAAGGGTGGGGTGCAGGTGGCAGAGAATGGCACAGGCCTGTTTGAGGGGCTTGAAGCTGGTGAGTATTCTGTGCTGGTGGTCGACGCTCATAGTTGCGAGGCTTCTATTACCATTACCGTTAGTCAGCCTGAGGTGTTGTCGTTGTCGGTAGAAAAGGTCGATGTGTTGTGCTATGGCATGAATACAGGGTCTATCACAGCGTCGTCGACAGGTGGCGCTGGCAACAAGACGTATATCCTGAACGCAGGTGCAGGCAACGCTACTGGTTTGTTCGATTCTTTGGTGGCTGGCACGTATAGCGTTACGGTGGAGGATAGCAATGGCTGTACCGCATCGCAGGTTGATATACAACTGGTGCAGCCGTCAGCGGTTCTGTCGTTGTCGGCAACGCCTACGGCGGTGAAGTGCTATGGTGGCAATGACGGCTCTGTGTTGTTGTCCGCCACGGGTGGCACAAGTCCTGTAACTTATTCTGCCGACAGTGTGCAGTTCGACGCCTCATCGACATTTGCAAGCTTGTCGGCAGGCGAATATACTTTTTTTGCTGTCGATGCAAATGGCTGTAGTGCCAAGGTGGTAGCCACTGTCTCTCAGCCCGATGCAGCGGTGGCTGTGGAGGTGTCGGCATTGCATACGAAGATATATCGTGGCGAGTCGGCGTCATTGTCCTCTTCTGTGTCGGGTGGCGTTGGCGGATATGTATATTTATGGTCTGCCGAGCCAGAGGCTACGGCTGGTTTGCCGTCAGGCCTCACGTCGGACAATCTCGTCGTGTTGCCTACGGTTAGTGCTACATATACTCTCGTCGTTACCGATGCCAACGGTTGCGAGGCATCGGCATCGCAGGCTGTTGTTGTTGAGCAAGAGAAGTATGTCTATCTTGACACCTCGATATGCGAGGGCGACCGTTTGGTGGACACGTTGTTGTATGTCGATTTCAAGACCAATGCTTTGCCGTCGGGGTGGACTACCAATGAGGGCAGGTTCTGGAATTATTCTGCTGGCACGGCGCTGGCATCGTTTGGTGATGAGTATAGTTTGTCGTCGTACATTATGTCGCCGTCGGTGCTGGTGGTGCATCCTTCGCAGACGGCTATAAAGTATAGCTATAAGGTTGGCAGGTATCTATCGCAATCAAAGCAGCCTGTTACCGGCTCGATGAGTGTGACGGCATTGAAGTCGGCTGATGCCAATGATTTTTCTTTAGTGACGGAAATGTATACTGATGGTGGTTGGCACGAGGCGTCGCTGTCAATGTCTGATAAGGACGAAGGTCTGTACAATTTCCGATTTTCGGCTAATGGCTTGGTCGAGTTGGACGACATAATGGTGGTGGCAAGTCGCGAGGGACGCAAGATACCGTATGAAGTATCGTCGGCATTGGCAGGTTCTGAGGTGCAGACAGAAGAAAGGTTTGTAACCCCCAAGGGTCTTGATAGCATTGTGGTGATAACATGGCATATCAAACCGGCGACGGATGCTACTGTCTTGACAAAGACAGCTGTTAATGAGCCGTTCCCATATCTTTGGAATGGTGTCGTTTTCCCATCGGCTATGCAGAAGACTGTGGCTTACAAAGGTGATAACGGATGCGACTCGGTGGTAACGATGGTGCTGAATGTCAGCAATGAGGTGTATGACACCGTGTGTCAAGGCGGTGGCACTATTGCCGACACGTTGCTTTTTCAGGATTTCAACACTGGCTCATTGCCGTCAGATTGGGTCAAGATACAAGGCTCTGGTTCGTCTCCCTGGAAGGTGGCTCAGTCTAAGGATATTGCTGTGGGCTGTGCTACAGGTACATCTCTTGCATCTACCGAGACAATTTCCGACCCCGAAGGCTACATGGTCTATATGTCGCGTCGCGATGTGGGCAACTGTAGTACATCTGCTACTGGCGCTTCAAGTTTCATTATCTCGCCGCAGGTTACGATAGACGATCCGTCGAAGACTACGCTTGAATTTGACTGGAACTATCGTCAGTTTACAGTTAGTGGTAGCGGTGTCCCTCAGCAGGTGAATAATGGTTTCAATATCCTTGTGGGCTCGCAGGCTGACGAAAGCTATACCAAGAAGATAAGTGTGTCGGCTGTTAATACCGAAGGTTGGAAGCATCTCTCGTACAACCTGAGAGATTTTCCAGCTGGTGAGTGCTATATCAAGTTTGAGAATATCGACAACGGCGCCGCATACTTTGCGTTAGACAATATTGTGCTGACGGGGCAGAAGAAAGGCGAGATGCCGTCGCAGTTGAAGGACGCCAAAGGTGGCGACAATGTAACTATAAGCAGCTTGGATCATCTTATGTCTGGTGCCGACAGCTCGTTTACAACATATTGGCATGTCTTGCCAGCATATCATGACACTGTTTCTCTGTCGCTCTGCGACAATGAGTTGCCGTATGCTTATAGTACGGATATTGTCATCCCTGCAGGCTCTGTCTCCGACACATTGAGCTATTCTTACAACTCTATCTCTGGTTGTGACAGCACTATAACGCTGCTTCTTACTATCAACAAGAACACCGTAGGCGACACCACGGTATACAGCTGCGACCACTTCGCATGCCACGGCACGCCTTATACAGAGCCCCCAGTCGAAGCACCTACCTACACGACTACAAACATAGCAGGTTGCGACAGCACGATAACGTTGCACCTCACTATCAACAAGAGCACCGTAGGCGACACCACGGTAGACAGCTGCGACCACTTCACATGGCACGG
Organism: Bacteroidales bacterium; assembly: GCA_045598945.1. GTDB lineage: Bacteria > Bacteroidota > Bacteroidia > Bacteroidales > P3 > Colimorpha. The sequence goes on from JAZRVD010000054.1 coordinate 7,950, forward strand.
CACGACTTATACAGAGACCCCAGTCGAAGCACCTACTTATACGACTACAAACATAGCAGGTTGCGACAGCACGGTAACGTTAAATCTGACTATTAGGAAGAGCACCATAGGCGACACCACAGTAGACAGCTGCGACCATTTCACATGGCACGGCACGACCTATACCTCTACCCCAGTCGAAGCACCTACCTATACGACTACAAATATAGCAGGTTGCGACAGCACGATAACGTTGCACCTCACTATCAACAAGAGCACTGTAGGCGATACTACGGTAGACAGCTGCGACCACTTCACATGGCACGGCACGACATATACCGAGACCCCAGTTGAAGCACCTACCTACACGACTACAAACATAGCAGGTTGCGACTGCACGGTAACGTTAAATCTGACTATTAGGAAGAGCACCGTAGGCGATACCACAGTAGACAGCTGCGACCACTTCACATGGCACGGCACGACCTATACCGAGACCCCAGTCGAAGCACCTACTTATACGACTACAAACATAGCAGGTTGCGACAGCACGGTAACGTTGCACCTCACTATCAACAAGAGCACCATAGGCGACACCACAGTAGACAGCTGCGACCATTTCACATGGCACGGCACGACCTATACCTCTACTCCAGTCGTAGCACCTACCTATACGACTACAAACATAGCAGGTTGCGACAGCACGGTAACGTTGCACCTCACTATCAACAAGAGCACCGTAAGCGATACCACAGTAGACAGCTGCGACCACTTTACATGGCACGGCACGACCTATACCTCTACCCCAGTCGAGGCACCTACCTACACGACTACAAACATAGCAGGTTGCGACAGCACGGTAACGTTGCACCTTACTATCAACAAGAGCACCATAGGCGACGATTATCAGAGTAGTTGTAATACTTACGAGTGGTATGGGTATACATTGACCGAGACTTGTAACGACAAGGTTCATATTTTTGTCAACAAGGCAGGTTGCGACAGCACGGTAACGTTGCATTTTACTCGTTTGGAATCGTATGAGGTAAGCGACAGCAAGGTGATATGTGAAAATGAGTTGCCATATACTTGGAATGATGTTGTGTTTAGTGGTGAAGGATCTATGGCTACTACTCTTTATGCCTCTAATGGCTGCGACAGTGTGGTGAATATGACTTTGAGTGTCAAGGATACGGTGCATGTTGCAGTACGCGATGCACAGTGTCGTTCTTCGCTTGCCGGTTATCAATGGAATGGATTGTCGTTTGCCGACATTGCAAAATCCGCCATGCAGGTAGACACAAGTGTTGTCATGTCGATGCAGAACGGCTGTGATAGTGTGGTGCGGCTTTCGTTGTTATTGCTGGAGAGCTACGACATCATTGTTGACACTATGCGTTGCGACAACGACTATATTTTCTCATGGGAGGAACATACTATATCTACTCTTGGTACATACAAGCATGTATATACTGCCAAGACTGGTTGCGACAGCGTGGTGCATCTTCGTCTGGCTTCGGAGAATATCAAGCCTCACAAGGATGTGGTGCTGTACGACACTGTATGCGACAATTTTGTTAGCTACGAGTGGCATGGAAAGGTTTTTACAGAGGCTGGCTCGCAGACGTTGATGGGTGTCAAAGCCTCCAATGGGTGTGATAGTATCGTACACTTGGTGCTCTCTACACGTCAGACGGCCTCAAGTGCAATCTCCAAGGATTATTGCGAGGGCAGGTTGCCGTACACTTGGGAAGGTGTAACGTTTAATGTCTTCGGCACAAGGGAGAAAACTGTTGAAAAAGGTGCTGCCAACGGCTGCGACAGTGTAGTGTCGCTGACTCTTAACAAAATTCCTTCGGCAGATAGTTATATAGCTGATACTATTTGTTCCAACAAATTCCCGTACCAGTGGCAAGAAGGCGTCGTCTTTGGAGCTCCTGGTGTCAAGTCGTTCACGTTTGAATCAAAGGTAACAGGTTGCGACAGCACGGTGTATCTTACCATGTACAGCAAGCCTGTGGCTACGAATATAAAAGACAGCGTGTTGTGCGACAACATGCTACCTTACACATGGCAGGGCGTGGTGTTCAACACCTTTACTTCTAATGACAAGGTTATGCCTTCAGCCGCCGCCAACGGCTGCGACAGTATTTTGACGCTCACGCTCAAGTCTCTCAAGTCATACAACGGCAAAGATACGGTATCCGTAGTTCAAAATCAGCTGGATGGCGATGGCTATCGTTATCGCGATACCGTATTTAAGTCGCCAACCTTCTCTGGCAATTATACTTTCAAACGCAAGAGTGTCAACGGTTGCGACAGCGTGGTGATGCTGACACTCTATGTCTCGGGCAATGTGTCTACAGAACTGTACGACACGGTGTGCGACACCTTCAGATGGGGCAACAGAGTGATAACAGCAAGCCGTACTTTCGACTCGGTGTTTCACACCGTTATGGGTGGCGACAGCCTCGTGCGTCGTTATATAGTGGTGCATCATAGCGACACTGTACAGGGCGAGAGCCTGACGGTGTGCGGCAAGCTTGATAGTTGGAACGGTTATACCAATCTGACTGTCTCTGGCAACTATCCTTATCGTGCCAAGACCCAGCATGGGTGCGACAGTGTGTATACGTTGCATCTCACTGTCAACCATCGTTTCGACAGTATTGCCACCGTCTCATCGTGCGACAGCATGGTGTGGTATGCTAATGTGTATATGTCAAGTGGCGAGTACAAGCATGAGGGCAGCACGCCAGACGGCTGCGACAGCGTCATCACCTTGCATCTTACCCTGCATCATAGAGACACCGTCGGTCAGCAGCAGACGGTGTGCGGCTACCTGCCCAACTGGCATGGCAGGGGCGACCTTAGCCATAGCGGCATATATTATTTCGATACGACTAACATCTACGGCTGCGACAGCGTGGTGGCTCTTACGCTTACTGTCAACCCAGGTAGTAGCAGTGGTGATACGGTGAATGATGCTTGCGGCAGTTATGTATGGACCAACCATGGCGAGCAGGTGGGCGTATACACAGCCGATGGCACATATTTTCACGAGTATACCGATGCCAATGGCTGCCTGTCGGTCGACACGCTCTATCTCTATCTGCGTCATAGCGTAGAGAGAGATACCGATAGTATTGTATGCACTCTGCCAATAACATGGCATGGCGTAACTTTCGAGGTTGCCGACTTTGTAGGTCTCTCTTCGGTGCATAAGACTGCTACATACACCAATGTGCTGACAGGTTGCGACAGTGTGGTGAATATGACTGTTAGTTTAAGAGATGCAGTGTCTGCCTCGGTTACCGACAACGTTTGTGCCAACATGCTGCAAACATATCAATGGCACGGTAAGCGTTTCGACAAGGAGCATCTTAGTGTCAAAGACACTTTGAAGGCTGTCAACGGCTGCGACAGCATCGTAACGATGACGCTGTCTGTCAAAGATACTTTCAAGGCAACGGCTACTCGCACAGTCTGCGAGCAACTCTTGCCAGGATATACATGGAACGGCAAGACCTTTGCCACGGGAGGCGAGCAGACAGCGACGCTCACGGCCTCAAACGGCTGCGACAGCGTGGTGAAGATGACATTGGATGTCTACGACACGGTGCATGTGACGGTAAGCAGTCAGCTTTGCGACAACCAGCTCCCGTTTACATGGAACGGTGTACTCTTTAATAAAGCTCAGACTCAATCAGTCACGCTTGCCGATGTGCATCACTGCGATAGCGTGGTGGCGATGACGCTTGTCGCCAAGCCGTCGTATCAGGTGCAGGTAGACACGTTCCGTTGTGCCAACAATGTGGCGTTTACATGGGAGGGACAGGTCTTTACCCACGAAGAGATAAAGACTCATACCTATACTGCTCGTAATGGTTGCGACAGCCTTGTCGTGATGCAGCTGAGGATAAGGTCTCTTGTGGAGACTGTTGCAAGCGATACGGTATGTTCCAACAAGTTCCCATATCAGTGGAACACCATAGTCTTTGAAACGCCATCTACCAAGTTGTATAAATATACGTCGGTAAAGACTGGCTGCGATAGTACGGTGTATCTTACCGTGTACAGCAAGCCTGTCGCTACTGGCAGAAAGGACAGCGTGTTGTGCGATAACATGCTGCCTTACACATGGCAGGGTGTGTCGTTCAATGTATTTTCTTCTAAGGATAAGGTCATGCCTTCTGCCGCCGCCAACGGTTGCGACAGTACGCTGACGCTCACTCTCAAGCCTCTCAACACTTACATCGGCAAGGACACTGTCGCAATAGTTCAAAATCAGCTGGAAGGCGACGGCTACCGTTATTGCGATACCACCTTTAAGTCGCCAACACTATCGGGCGATTATACCTTCAGGCGCAAGGGTGCTAATGGTTGCGACAGCGTGGTGGTGCTGACACTCCATGTCTCGGACAATGTAACGACAGAGCATCACGATACGGTGTGCGACACCTTCAAATGGGGCAACAGGGTGATAACTGAGAGCATGACATTCGACTCTCTGTGCCGTACCGCTATGGGTGCCGACAGCCTCGTGCGTCGTTATATAGTGGTGTATCATGCCGACACGC
>JAZRVD010000055.1:0-2008 GCA_045598945.1 Bacteroidales bacterium
GAAAAACTCGTCGAGGGTGATGAAGTGGCCCAGCGACTTGCCCATCTTCTGTCCGTTGATGGTTATCATGTTGTTGTGCATCCAGTAGCGGCATGGGCCGTGGCCTGTTACCGCTGTCTGCTGCGCTATCTCACTCTCGTGGTGTGGGAATACGAGGTCCATGCCGCCGCCGTGTATGTCGAATGTCTCGCCAAGGTATTTGGTGCCCATGGCTGTGCATTCTGTGTGCCAGCCGGGAAAGCCTACGCTCCATGGCGAGTTCCAGCGCATGATGTGCTCTGGCGCCGCTTTTTTCCAGAGTGCGAAGTCGGCGGTCTCTCTTTTCTCGTTTTGTCCGTCGAGCTCGCGTGTGGTGCTGAGCATCTCGTCGATAACTCTGCCGCTCAGCTTGCCGTAGGTCTTGAAGTCGTTGTGATATTTTCTTACGTCAAAGTATACCGAGCCGTTGCTCTCGTAGGCGTAGCCTTTTTCTATAATCTTCTGCACCAGCTCTATCTGCTCTATGATATGCCCTGAGGCGTGTGGCTCTATGCTTGGCCGCAGCACTCCCAGTGCGTCCATGGCTGAGTGGTAGCGGTTGGTGTAGTATTGCGCCACCTCCATAGGCTCCAATTGTTCGAGACGTGCCTTCTTGGCTATCTTGTCTTCGCCTTCGTCGGCGTCGTTCTCTAAGTGTCCTACGTCGGTAATGTTTCTCACATAGCGCACCTTGTAGCCGAGGTGCATCAGGTAGCGGTATACCACGTCGAATGTTATGGCGGGGCGTGCGTGTCCCAGGTGGCCGTCGCCGTATACCGTAGGCCCGCAAACATACATGCCTACATGCCCTTCGTTCAAGGGCTTGAAAAGTTCTTTCTGTCGTGTTAGTGTGTTGTAAATAAGTAAGTCCATTGTTAGATGTTGTTTTTTTTCTTTATTCTGTTGTGTTAAGTAGTTCGTCGACAACCTTTTTTACTCCCGTGCCGGCCTTCTCCTGCACTATGGTTATCTGTCGAGGTATCTTCACCGCCTTGGGGTCTACAAGGTAGTAGGCGGCATGGCGTGGCACATAGTTTATCAGCCCGGCTGCCGGGTACACCACCATCGAGGTGCCTACAACGATAAATATGTCTGCCCTTTGGCATAGCTCTATGGCTGGCTCTATGTTAGGCACTGCCTCGCCAAACCATACTATGTGTGGTCGAGCCTGCGCGCCGTCGGGGGCTTTGTCGCCAAGGAGGATGTCTTTGTAGCCTATGTCGAATATCAGGCTGTCGTCCTTCTCGCTGCGTGCCTTGGTCAGCTCGCCGTGCAGGTGCAGCACGTTGGTGCTGCCCGCCTCTTCGTGGAGGGTGTCGATATTCTGTGTAATAATCTGCACGTTATATTTTTCTTCGAGACGTACCAGCTGCTTGTGTCCGTCGTTAGGCTTGGCTTTTGCCAGTTGGCGGCGGCGTTCGTTGTAGAAGTTCAGCACCAGCTCGCGGTTGCGTAGATAAGCCTCGTAGGTCGCCACGTCTTCCACTCTGTAGTTCTCCCACAGTCCGTCGCTGTCTCTGAATGTGCTTATGCCGCTCTCTGCGCTTATGCCGGCACCTGTCAGCACTACTATGTTTTTCATTTTCGTAGAGGAGTTGTTAGGTCGCTTGTCGCTTGCTAAAATAATTAGCAAAGGTACAAAAAAATAATTGTTTGTCTGCCAAAAACTGATTTGCAAGTGTTTCGCCTTTGTCTATCAGTGGGTTAAAAAGGTTTGTGTCTGTCGCAAGATGCTCGTGCATGGCGGTCTGCGACAACTCTTTACAGCCCTGTGTTCATATATTGTTGCAAAAAAAGTATGATGTAGCAAAGTGGTAAAAGAATAAAGATGTATCTTTGCAATGTGTATATTTATTTGAATTATGAAAAAAAAGGCGTCAGACCGCAGGAAATTATGACTTTGAAGATCTTGTAAGCAAACAGGCTATTATTTCCGACAAGACAGAGCTGATGTATCAGATGGTAACGGAAAACGACTATGTTTTCCTTA
>JAZRVD010000056.1:0-8644 GCA_045598945.1 Bacteroidales bacterium
CGATACCGCCAACATTACATTCTCCGACCACCAGTGCAACGTTGTTGTCAACAAGCATAACGGCAGGTTGATAGCAGGCTGCAAAAACAGCACCATACCTGCGTCGGTAACAGCAATAGGCAAAGCTGTGTTCTACAACTGTGTAGACCTTGCCGGCGTCAACATTCCCAACGGTGTTACCGACATAGGCGAATACGCCTTTGCTTTATGCACCTCGCTGCCAGCCATAGTGCTGCCAGCGTCGGTGGCCACCATTGCCAATAGCGCTTTTATGGGCTGCTCTGCTGTGGAATCTATCAATATAGACTGCAACAACGAGACATTTACCGACTGCGACTCCAACGTATTGATAGAACGCAACAGCAAGCGCCTGCTGCTTGGCTGCAAAAACAGCATAGTGCCGTTTGTCGTCAAGAAGATAGACAGATGTGCCTTTATGGGCTGCGAAGGGCTGATGGCTATAGATCTGCCGCACAGCGTTGCAGAGATAGGGTGGGGCGCCTTTATGGGTTGCACCAATCTTGCTTCGGTGTCGATAGCCAACGGACTGCAAACCATAGCCGACGATGCTTTCAAGGGCTGCTCGTCATTAGCCTCTATAACGCTGCCAAACACTGTCGCCTCTATTGGCCAGCACGCCTTTGCCTACTGTACGGCGCTCAACTCCATAGTGCTGCCCGACACGATAGACACATTGGGTGTTGGCGTGTTTCAAGGCTGCACGGCGTTGCAGTCTGCCACACTCTCCGACAGCCTTGTTACCATTCCTTCGTCGCTCTTTCAGGAGTGCTCCAACCTCGTTACCATCACCCTGCCCGACAAGGTGGAGACCATCCAGTCGCAAGCTTTTATGCACTGCACCTCGCTAAAGACCGTCAAGTTTTCCAATACTCTTGTTACTATCGAGAACAATGCATTTTCACACTGCACCAAGTTGCAGAGCATCAGCCTGCCCGACTCGTTAGTCATCCTTGCCGCCACTGCCTTTGACGGCTGCACCAGCCTGCAATCCATCTCGATACCTATGCACCTATCCAAACTCGATGCAGTGCAAGCCATACCCAATGTAACCATACGCCGCCAAGGCATAATAGGCAAACTTGCAGGCATCTTTGGAAGGAGATAGTAAATACCTCTATGTTGTTGTGGGGGAAAAACAAAAAAAACATTTGAATATAATTGTTTAATTAAAATAAATTCATTATGAGTATTAAAGATTTGACCATCGAAGATGGTGTGTTGAAAAGCTGCCGTCAAGAGGCAGAAGGCAAGGTGATAGTACCTGGCAATGTTAAAGAGATAGCCGATAATGCATTCTCTGGTTGCGAAAAAGTAACACATGTTTTTGTGTCGTCATCTGTGCAAAATGTTGGCAGCAATGTTTTTCAAGGTTGCAAGTCCTTGCAAGGTCTTTCTATTCCTGAGTCGTTAAAAAACCATATTTTTATGGCTGAGGTCAGACAAAATGATGCGTTAAGTATTGAAACAAGACCTTTTGTCGTGAACAAATCAAATCTGATGGTCTATGCATTTGGACTTTATCGTTGCGATAAAGATGCAAAAGGCGATGTGGTGTTCCCCTCAGAGATTATAAAAGTGCCTAAGAAGGCTTTTGCCGGTTGCAAATATTTGCAAGAGGCAATAATACCGCATCAAGTTGATGTGATAAAAGACAGTGCTTTTGAGAATTGTACAGGATTGCAGTCTATAACGTTCTTGCCCAATCCAAAGAAGGCGAATGAGAAGCCCTCCAATTTTTTTAGCAAGATGCATGACTTTCGTTTTCCAGAACGTTTGATAGTTATAAATAAAAATGCCTTCAAGGGATGTGTCAGCCTGCAAGAGGTGATACTGCCAATGTCTGTAGAGTCTTTGGAAGAGAACGCTTTTGAGGGATGCACTGGCTTGAAAGAGATACAACTCTCTTCATCGTTATGTATCATTTCAGAAAACACTTTCAAGGACTGCACCAGTCTGCAAGAGATAACCATTCCCTCGTCGGTGAAGGATATAAGCGTCAACGCTTTTGAAGGCTGTACCAACCTCAAGACTGTTTCACTCCCCAAGCATCTTGAAGGTTGTAAGGCGTTTGCCAATATCCCCAACGTAATAGTGCGTAACGAGTAATCGCTTATCGGGTGAACCATACCAAACAGAGTCATTCTCGTATAATGCAGCAATGCGACATTTACTGTGTCGCATTTGCTGCATTATGTATACATATTGATAGACTATAAGTAGGTATTATAGCCAGGCAAACCTCTGAGACTGTTGCACCAAGTATAAATCAAATAGCATTTAATACGATGAACGCTGAGAGACAGGTATATATATTCTATTCGATAAACGATGCTGACATAGCGCACGCCATACATGATTATTTAGACGCGCATGGCGTATATGCTTGTTTGGCATCGGACTGTCTGCCTGCTGGTCTACCTTTCATAAAGGCTATAGAGTCAGGCATATCGCATTGCGAAGCGCTTATACTTGTATATTCTCATCATTGCAACAACTCCAACCATATTGAGTCGGGAATAGATATAGCTATTAAGAAAAACAAGAGTGTCATAGCCTTTATGGTGGAGGATGTGCCGATACACGATACGTTGAGCGTCAAGCTTGATGACAAAAACGTTATAAAAGCCTCGCCAGATTACATGTTGTCATTTCCCACGCTCTTGGAGACTGTAAGAAAGAAATTGGCAGAAAGAGGCGAAAGCGCTCTTGCCATCAATGATCTGCAGCACTTGGCGGAACAGGGCGATGCGGAAGCACAAATGCTGTTGGCAGAAAAATATCATATAGGTGATGAAGTAGAATGTTCGTATGTCGAGGCGGCAAAGCTGTGGTGCAAGGCGGCAGAGCAGGGCGATATAGAGGCACAAAACAAGGTTGGCGAATGTTATGCCAAAGGTGAGGGCGTAAGCCTGTCGTTGGCCGAAGCGGCAAGATGGTACACAAAAGCTGCCATGCAAGGAAGCTGTGCAGCATTGGTAAACCTCGGCAAGTGTTACTACGATGGCGAAGGCGTAGAGCAGTCGTATGCCAAAGCTGTAAAATGGTGGCGCTTAGCAGCAGAGCAGGGGTGTGCCGACGCACAAAACGAATTGGGCAAATACTATGTGAGGAAATGCAGCGACGAAGAGTCCTATAGAGAAGGTTTCAGATGGCTTGGCAAAGCGGCAGAACAGCGGCATCCCGAAGCACAATACTTCTTGGGGCTGTGCTATGAATGTGGAAGGGGTGTGGATCGGTCGATAGAACAAGCCATAGAGCTGTACCACCAGTCGGCAGAGCAGCGGTTTGATGTGGCAATGGTGCATCTACACACACAGCAACGAGACTATATCAGACAGTTTGACGAGGATCTGTTGGACTATGCAAGGCGAGAGGCGGAGCGAGGAGACGTAAATGCACAATATTTCTTGGGATACATCTACTATGCTGGCGAAAACATTTGCCAGTCGTATGACGAGGCGGTAAGATGGCTGAGCATGGCGGCAGAGCAAGGACTGTCGGACGCGCAGACTATCTTGGGCGAATGCTGCTATATGGGGCATGGTGTAGAGAAAGACATCAACAGGGCGGTAAACCTATTCAGCATGGCGGCGGCACAAGGCAATGACGACGCAGTAGAACAGTTGTCATGTTGTTATCTCTTTGGCACTGGTGTGGAAAAATCGAGAAAAAAATATTTAGAGCTTTATGTCAATGCGGCAGAACAAGGAAGTGTTAAAGCGCTGACATCGTTATGTAATATATACAATGAAGGCGTAGTGGTGAGCAAGACGCATCCCGACAAGATAAAATGGTATCGCAAGGCGGCGGAGCATGGCATCGTAACGCCAATGTGTGAATTGGGCGACATCTATAGAGAAGGCAAGAGTGTGCACCTGTCATACGGCGAAGCCGTGATGTGGTACCTCAAGGCCGCCAAGTCGGGAGACGACATGGCACAGTGCCGTATGGGAGAATGTTATGAGAACGGCTACGGCGTAGAGCCATCGCATGCAGAAGCGGTGAGGTGGTATCGCAAGGCGGCGGAGCAGGGCAACGAGATGGCTCAAAAATGTTTGACAGAATTGGGCGAGACGTGGTAAAACAGCACTGTTGAAGAAGAGAAAGATGCAGTGTCTAAAAACAAAGCAACATTATCATCACAAACACTGGAAAAATATGATAGACGAACTTCAAACACTTATAGAAAAAGCACAAAATGGCGATGTAAAATCACAATACTTATTAGCAGAAAAATACGCCGATGGGGACGGAGTGATGCAGTCATGGCTCGAAGCTGTGAGATGGTTTTATATGGCGGCGGAACAGGGCGATGCCGATGCACAAACCAGTTTGGGCGTATGTTATTACAACGGCAACGGTGTAGAGCAGTCGTATACCGAAGCTGTGAGGTGGTTTCGCAAGGCGGCGGAGCAAGGAAATGGATATGCACAGAATAATCTGGGTAATAATTATCTTTGTGGTCAAGGCGTAGAGCAGTCGTATACTGAAGCTGTGAAATGGTATCGTATGTCGGCTGAGCAAGGAAATGAATATGCACAGAATAATTTAGGCTCGAGTTATGCAACAGGCAATGGCATAGAGCAGTCATGGGACAGAGCTGTGAAATGGTATCGCAAAGCGGCGGAACAAGGACTATCTAATGCACAGAAAAATTTGGGTATGTGTTATTTCAATGGCACCGGCGTAGTACGGTCGTATACCGAAGCTGTGAGGTGGTTTTGCAAAGCTGCGGAACAGGGAGATGCTGATGCACAGTATAATTTGGGTATGTGTTATTTCAATGGCACCGGCGTAGTACGGTCGTATACCGAAGCTGTGAGGTGGTTTTGCAAAGCTGCGGAACAGGGAGATGCTGATGCACAGTATAAATTAGGTGTGTGTTATTTCAAAGGCAACGGCGTAAAGCAGTCGTTTGTCGAAGCACAAAAATGGTATCGCAAGGCTGCGGAGCAAGGACATGCTAATGCATCATCAGATTTGGCTATAATATATGAAGTTGGCGTCGACGTAAAACAATCGTATACCGAAGCGGCGAGATGGTTTCGTAAGGCAGCTGAGCAAGGACATGTCAATGCACAATTCATCTTGGGTAATCATTATTACAAAGGCGAAGGCGTAGAGCAGTCATATACCGAAGCTGTGGAATGGTATCACAAGGCAGCGGAGCAGGGAGACGCTTTTGCACAGTGCAATTTGGGCTGGTGTTATTACAAAGGCGAAGGCGTAGAGCAGTCATATACCGATGCGGTGAAATGGTTTCGCAAAGCGGCGGAGCAGGGATATGCAGTGGCACAAAACATTTTGGGAGATTGTTATGAAAACGGAAATGGAGTAAAGAGATCCATAACCGAAGCCGTGAAGTGGTATCGCAAGGCGGCAGAACAGGGAAACGAGATGGCTCAAGAAAGTTTGATGAATTTAGGCGAGAGCTGGTAGATCAGCACTGTTAAAGAATAAAATGATGCCATGTCAGAATACAAAGCAACATTATCATCACAAATAGTGAAAAAAATATGATAGACGAACTTCAAGCACTTATAGAAAAAGCACTAAATGGTGATATAGAATCTAAACTTTTATTAGCACAAAAATTTCACAATGGCGACAGTGTAGAACTGTCTTGGTACGAAGTTGCAAAAAAATGTAGCATAGCGGCTGAGCAGGGAGATGCTTATGCACAGTGCAATCTGGGCTTATGTTATGAAAAAGGCGACGGCGTAGAGCAGTCGTATACCGAAGCGGTGGAATGGTACCGCAAGGCGGCGGAACAGGGATATGCAAGAGCTCAGTGCAATCTGGGTGTGTGTTATGATAAAGGCGACGGCGTAGAGCAGTCGTATAACGAAGCAGTAATATGGTATCGCAAGGCGGCGGAACAGGGATATGCAAATGCACAGTGCAATTTGGGAGTGTGTTATTACAACGGCTATGGCGTAGAGCAGTCGTATACCGAAGCTGTGAAGTGGTATCGCAAGGCGACGAAGCAGGGAAATGCAAATGCACAGTACAATCTTGGCGAATGTTATGAAAAAGGTGAAGGTGTAGAGCGGTCGTACATCAAAGCGGTAGAATGGTTTGTCTTGGCGGCAAAGCAGGAACATACAGGAGGACAGAACAATTTGGAACGTATAATAAGATCCATTGATGATTATGAATATTATTTGGATAACAATGAAAAGGTGAAGTGTTTCCGTTTAGCTGCGGAATACGGACTTGCACTTGCACAATATAAGTTAGGATATTGTTATGAAAAAGGTGAGGTTGTAAAAAAATCTAAGAAAAAAGCAGTGGAATGGTATCGCAAGGCGGCGGAGCAAGGATATGAAGATGCACAATATAGACTGAATTCTATGGGCGAGACGTGGTAGGAAGTTTTATATTAAGAGAAAAAAAATGAAAAAAGTAATATTTTTTATAATTACAGCAATAAGTATATGTTTGCTGCAAAGTTGCAGAGATAATACATTTGACAATTATCTTAAATTGGCACAACAAGGAGATGCCGTAGCACAATACAAAGTAGGGGAATATTATTTCAATGGTGACGGCGTAGAGCAGTCGTTTACCGAAGCAGTGGGATGGTTTCGCAAGGCGGCTGAGCAGGGAGATGCAACGGCACAATTATATTTGGCATGGTGTTATGGAGAAGGCGATGGCGTAGAGCAGTCGTATACTGAAGCAGTGAAATGGTATCGCAAGGCGGCGGAGCAAGGGGAGCCTTATGCACAGTACAATTTGGGTGTGTGTTATGGAGAAGGCAATGGCGTAGAGCAGTCGTACATCGAAGCGGTAAAATGGTATTTCAAGGCAGCGGAGCAAGGAGATTTTATGGCACAATTTAATTTGGGAGTGAGTTATGAAAATGGCTATGGCGTAGAGCAGTCGTTTACCGAAGCAGTAAAATGGTATCTCAAGGCGGCGGAGCAGGAAGATGCAAGGGCACAGTACAATTTGGGTGAGTTTTATTACTTCGGCGACGGCGTAGAGCAGTCGTATACCGAAGCAGTGAGATGGTATCGTATGGCGGCTGAGCAAGAGTTGGCTTATGCACAGTACAAATTGGGTGTATGTTATGCTTTTGGCTATGGCATAGAGCAGTCGTATACCGAAGCGGTGAAATGGTATCTCAAGGCGGCAGAGCAGGGACTTCCTGAAGCACAATACAATTTGGGAGTGAGTTATGATAATGGCGACGGCGTAGAGCAGTCGTATACCGAAGCGGAGAAATGGTATCGCAAGGCGGCAGAGCAAGGGGACGAGGAGGCTCTAAAAGGTTTGATAAGATTAGGTTTGTTAAAAATGAGCTTGAACCAGTAGAGATCTATTGCATAGTATAACAACACAGCACACACAGAGAGAGCTGTGTGTGCTGTGATTTATTAATCTGTTTGTTGAACCTATTGTGTTCGCTGTCTGCTTGCAATTTGCTGCAACAGCGTTGATTGCCGAGACGCAACATGCCACGTCTCTACTTGCTGGCGCTCTTCTTGCCTTTGGCTGAGGATTTGGCAGTGGCTTTTGTCGACGTGTCGGCTGTTTTGGCGGTCTTGCCTGCTGCATGACGCGATGGCTTCTTGTCGGGGGAGGCCTTGATGACCTCTGCGGCCTCTTCGATAGTTATTGCCATGAGGTCGGTGTCTCTGCCAAGCTTGTAGTTGGCGCCTTTGTAGGAGAGGTAAGGACCATAGCGGCCGCTGTCTACCTTCACCTCTTCGCCCTCGTAGGTGCCTACGAGACGTGGGAAGAGCTTGGCATGCTCGGCTTTCTCTGCATCGAGCTGACGCTTGCGTTCTATTATCTCTATGCAGCGCTCTACGGTGATGGTCATCAGGTCTTCGGTTTTAGGCACGGAGTAGAAAACCTTGTTATGCTGTATGTAGGGGCCGAAGCGACCTACCGACACTTTGAGGTCGGCATCTTCGTAGGTGCCAACAAGACGTGGCAGCTTGAAGAGTTCGAGAGCCTCGTCGAGGGTGATGGTCTGTATGCTCTGACCTTTCATGAGGCTGGCGAAGATGGGCTTCTCGTCGTCGGTGTTTTCGCCTATCTGTATCATAGCGCCGTAGCGGCCAACCTTGGCAAAGACTTTCTTCTGCCTTACGGGGTCGATGCCGAGAAGTCGCTCGCCGTTGGTCTTGTGGCTATTGGTGCGAGTGTATTCGATGCTTTTGTGGAAGGGGTTGTAGAAGCTGTCGATGATAGCGCGCCAGTCCTGCTGCCCTTCGGCTATCTCGTCGAGGTCTTTCTCCACATTGGCGGTGAAGTTGTAGTCCATGATGTCGTTGAAGTGGTCCATGAGGAAGTCTACCACGAGGTTGCCGATGTCAGTAGGGCAGAGCTTGCCTTTTTCGGCTCCGGTACGTTCCTGTGTGATCTGACGTTCTACGACGTTGTTGTTGAGGGAGAGTGTGATGATGTCGCGAAGCGTGGCCTCGCGGTCTTCTTTGCTGACATAATTGTGGTTGACGATGGTAGAGATAGTGGAGGCGTAAGTAGCAGGGCGACCTATACCAAGCTCTTCGAGTTTTTTTATCAAGCTGGCTTCGGTGTAGCGGAGCGGATGGCGTGTGTAGCGCTGCTGGGCTTCCATCTTGTCGAGTTCGAGCGGCATGCCGATTTC
>JAZRVD010000057.1:0-7501 GCA_045598945.1 Bacteroidales bacterium
GAGAAGCGCTGTGTGGCTGTAGCTCCGTCGAGGGTGAGAGCTTCGCCTTTGCTGACGGTAGGCAAGATACGATTTTCGGGATTTTCATCTACTAATGTATCGTCGTCGGTGCCTTCGTTGTAGAGTTTTTTGAAGCCGTCGAAGATAATGCGTGTGCCAGTGGTGGAGAACTGTTCGGAGAAAGAGGGTGTAGAGATGACGATAGTAGTCTTCTCGGCCTGTGTGTCGGCCATCTGCGATGCCATGGTGCGACGCCATACGAGGTCGTAGAGTCGGCGCATGGAAGGCTCGGCATCGATGGTGGTGTTTTCGATATGAGTGGGGCGTATGGCTTCGTGAGCCTCTTGCGCTCCCTTGGTCTTGGTCTGATAGTGGCGTGTCTTGGCATACTTGGCGCCATAGAGCTTGGTGATGGTGTCGCGGGCTGCATTGAGTGCGAAGTCGCTAAGGTTGACACTGTCGGTACGCATATATGTGATATATCCCTCTTCGTAGAGACGCTGTGCTACCGACATGGTGCGAGAAACGTCGAAGCCCAGTTTGCGGCTTGCCTCCTGCTGCAACGTAGAGGTGGTGAAGGGTGGGGCGGGGGTGTGGTGGGTGGGATGGGTCTCGATGCTGGCGACAGAGAACTTGGCGCCTACGAGCTGGGAGAGGAAGTCGCTGGCCTGCTCCTCGGTGTCGAACTCACGGCTGAGCTCGGTGGCGAGCTGGTGGCCCTGTGCAGACAGGAAGGTGGCGCGCACGCGGAAGGAGGCCTTGCTCTTGAAAGCAAGAATCTCTTTCTCACGTTCTACCACTATGCGCACTGCCACGCTCTGCACCCTACCTGCCGAGAGGCCTGGCTTGATCTTGCTCCACAGTATGGGGCTAATCTCGTAGCCTACGAGGCGGTCAAGCACACGGCGCGCCTGCTGGGCGTTGACGAGGTTGAGGTCGATAGAGCGAGGGTTGTCGATAGCATGAAGAATAGCTTTGGGGGTAATCTCGTTGAAGACGATGCGCTGGGTGGTGGATGGGTCGAGCTGGAGAGTTTCTTGCAGATGCCAGGCTATAGCCTCACCTTCGCGGTCTTCATCGCTTGCAAGCCATATCTTTTCGGCTTTTGAGACATCTTTTTTGAGCTCGGCGACGAGGGCTTTCTTGTCGTCGCTGATAAGATATTGAGGCTCATAGTTGTGGTCAATATCTATGCTCATCTCTTTTTTTGCAAGGTCGCGGATATGACCGTAGCTGGATTTGACGGTGTAGTCCTTGCCAAGAAACTTCTCAATGGTCTTGGCTTTGGCTGGTGACTCAACGATAACTAAATTCTTCATATTCTCTATGCTTGATATGCGTAAAGTTTGCTTGATATATCAGCAAACGATGATGCAAAGAAACATAATTTTTTTTATAACGTCAAAATTATTTTGCGAGCAGGTATGCTTTGACATGGTGTCAACCGGCTGAATAATAGCAGATAAAGAAGTTAATTATTCGTCGCAAAAATTAGTGGCTATTACAAAATCTATCTTTTCTTCGTCGCCTTCGCCAATGGTGGTGATAGATATTTTGTCGCCGAGACGTATGTTGGCGCTGACAATCTTGTCGGCGAGGTCGTCCTCGATATACTGCTGCAAGGCGCGACGCAGCGGACGTGCGCCATACTGCTTGTCCCAGCCGTGAGCAAAGATGAAGTCTTTGGCACGCTCGTCGATTTCGATGCCGTAGCCCATAGCCTCGACACGGCTGAAGAGGGTGCTGAGCTCTATCTCTATAATCTTGTGTACGTCGTTGCGGCCCAGGCTGTTGAAATGCACCAAGGCATCGATGCGGTTGAGAAATTCAGGAGCGAAGGTCTTTTTCAACGCCTTGTCTATCACGTCGCGGCGCAGCTGTTCGGCGCTTGCCTCGCGGTTGGCGGTGGCGAAGCCTACGCCGGTGCCGAAGTCGCCCAGCTGGCGGCTGCCGGTGTTGGAGGTCATAATGATAATAGTATTCTTGAAGTCCACCTTGCGGCCCATGCCGTCGGTCAGACGTCCGTCGTCGAGCACCTGCAGCAGCACGTTGAAGATCTCTGGGTGCGCTTTCTCTATCTCGTCGAGCAATACTATAGAATAAGGCTTGCGGCGCACCTTCTCGGTAAGCTGGCCGCCTTCTTCGTAGCCCACATATCCCGGAGGCGCTCCAATGAGGCGGCTGACGGAGTGCTTCTCGGTGTATTCGCTCATGTCTATGCGTATCATAGCCTCTTCGCTGTCGAAGAGATATTTGGCAAGAATCTTGGCAAGGTAGGTCTTGCCCACGCCAGTGGGACCAAGAAAGAGGAACGAACCAATAGGGCGGTTGGGGTCTTTGAGGCCGGCGCGGTTGCGGCGTATGGCCTTGGCCACCTGCGCTATGGCTTCGTCCTGGCCTATCACCCTGCCGCACAGCTGTTTCTCAATCTGCATAAGGCGCGTGCTCTCGTTCTCGGCAATGCGCTGCGTAGGCACGCCAGTCATAAGGGCCACCACCTCGGCGATGTCGTTCTCGGTAACTTCAGGGCGATGCTGACGCTCGCTGTCCTCCCATTCCTTTTTGAGGTCGGCGAGTTTGGATTTAAGTTCTTTCTGCTGGTTGTTGAGGCTTTGAGCCTCCTTGTATACGTCGGCGCTCTTCTCACCTTCCAAGAGCTGCTTCTTTTTATTCTGCAGCATGTCTATCTGCTGCTCTATAGACAGAATATCCTTAGGCACAGCCACATTGGCAATACGCACACGAGCGCCAACCTCGTCGAGCACGTCGATGGCCTTGTCGGGCTGCACACGGTCGGAGATATAACGCTGGGTGAGTTGCACACAGGCCTTGAGTGCGTCGTCGGAGTACTTTACTATGTGATGCTCTTCGTAGCGTTCCTTGATGTTGCGCAGAATAGTCAGTGTCTGTTCGGGTGTTGTCTCCTCTACCAGCACCTTTTGGAAACGACGTTCCAATGCGCCGTCCTTTTCTATATATTGGCGGTACTCATCGAGGGTGGTGGTGCCGATACACTGCATCTCGCCGCGTGCCAAGGCAGGCTTGAGCATGTTGGAGGCGTCGAGCGAGCCGCTGGCGTTGCCGGTGCCCACAATAGTATGTATCTCGTCGATAAAGAGGATGATGTCGCGGTTTTGCTCCAGTTCGTTGATGATGGCCTTCATTCTTTCCTCAAACTGGCCGCGGTACTTGGTGCCTGCCACGAGGCTGGCGAGGTCGAGGGCTATGACGCGCTTGCCAAAGAGGGTACGCGGCACACGACCTTCTACGATACGCAGAGCCAGACCTTCGGCAATGGCGCTCTTGCCTACGCCGGGGTCGCCGATAAGTATGGGGTTGTTCTTCTTGCGACGGCTAAGTATCTGTGCTATGCGTTCCAGCTCTCTCTCACGCCCTACCATGGGGTCGAGGACGCCGGCGGCGGCAGCCTTGGTGAGGTCGCGGCCAAAGTTTTCGAGGGCTGGAGTCTTGTTCTCGCTCTTAAAGTTTGCGCTGGTGTTGCCACGCTTGGGAGGCATGAAGATAGTCTCGTCGTCGTCGTCGGCAGAGAATGTAGCCTCAGGCATGTCGGGTGCTGGAGAGCCAGGCTGGTCGTCGTCGTGTCGCACATTGCGCACAATGTTGAAAAAAGACTCATACGACACATGCTGGTCGGCAAGCAGACGCGACGGCAGATTGCTATTCTCACGCAGCATGGCAAGGATGAAATGCTCGGTGCGTATCATGCTATTGTGCAAAGCATCGGCTTCCAGCTTGCTGAGGCGTATCACAGCCTCGGTCTGCTTCTCGGTGGCTATCTCGCTCTCGGCATGATATACCACGCTGCTGTTCACCTTGCTGATGACATTCTCGATACGAATGCGCAGGTCTTTCACCACCACGCCTAATTTTATCAAAATGGCAATAGCTGTAGAGTTAGGCTCGCGCAAGATGCCCAGCATTAGGTGTTCAACACCTATAGAATTGTTTTTCAACCTCAAGGCCTCTTCGCGTGCATTCTTGATCGCCGTTTGTGCATTGGCGCTAAAGTTCAGTATGGGACTCATGTATGTGAAAATATGCTATAAAAAGTGAGTTGCAAAAGTACTACAAAAACAGCAACCCATGCATCGTCCCCAGCACCTTATTTTCAACACATCAATGTTAATGCAATGTTTTCGATAAGACGAGAGCAGAAGGTAAGCAAAGCTTGCATTATGCCGAGACAAGAAAAACCGACCAAAGGTGGTTAAGGAGCACCGCATATAAAAAACAATTCTTCAAAAGAAAACTGTTGCTGAGAAACGAACGTTTTACCATCAATAAAAGCCATTTATCAAACAGTTGTTGAAAACTTGTGTTACAGAAATAAGGATAAATAGCAAAAAAAGCGTACTTTTGCGTTTTGTTTTATGTGCATGACATACATTATGCAAGCACATTATATATAATGTATTAACATATAAATATGGTTAGCGACAACGAAAAGATTATCCGTGTAGACATCGAGCAGACAATGCAAACGGCATACATAGACTATGCCATGTCGGTCATAGTATCGCGTGCATTGCCCGACGTGCGCGATGGCATGAAGCCCGTGCACCGCCGCATACTCTATGCAATGAACGATATGAACCTGTTCTACAACAGCTCCTATAAGAAATCGGCAAGTGTGGTTGGCGAAGTACTTGGTAAATATCACCCCCATGGCGACTCTTCCGTCTACGGCGCCCTCGCACGTCTCGCACAAACATGGAACATGCGCTACCCCCTCGTCGACGGTCAAGGCAACTTCGGCTCTATCGACGGCGACGGTCCTGCCGCCATGCGTTACACCGAGGTGCGTATGGAGCAGATGAGCAACGAGATACTGGCAGACATTAAGAAAGAGACCGTAGACATGATGCCTACCTACGACAACGACCGCCAAGAGCCCACCGTGCTGCCTACCAAGATACCCAACCTGCTTATCAACGGCTCCAACGGCATAGCAGTGGGCATGGCAACCAACATGCCTACCCACAACCTACGCGAAGTCCTTAACGGCTGCATAGCATATATTGACAACAACGACATCACTATCGACGAGCTGATGCACTACATCACAGCCCCCGACTTCCCACTCGGCGGCGTGATATACGGCTACAACGGCGTGCGCGAGGCCTATACCACCGGACGCGGCAGCATCATACTCCGTGCCGACACTACCATGGAGACCGACAACCAGGGACACAACGTCATCGTTGCCACCTCGGTGCCTTACGGCGTTAACAAGGCAGAGATGCACAAGCGTCAAGCACAGCTGGTAAAAGAGAAAAAGATAGAAGGCATACTCGACATACGCGACGAGAGCGACAAAAACGGCATACGCATGGTATATATACTGCGCAACGACGCAGTGCCTAACGTTGTGCTTAACAAGCTCTTTCAACTCAGCGAGCTGCAAAGCTCCTTTGCCGTCAACAACATAGCCCTTGTGCATGGTCGCCCCATGCAGCTCAACCTAAAAGACCTTATACGCTATTTTGTAGACCACCGCGTAGACGTGGTTACACGCCGCACACGTTTCGAGATGGCAGAAGCCGAACGACGCGCTCATATACTGCAAGGCTTCCTCAAGGCCATCGACATCATCGACGAAATCATAGCCCTCATACGCAGATCCAAGACAGCTGAAGAAGCTCGACAGGGACTCGTCGACACCTACCAGTTCTCAGAAGAGCAAGCCTCCGCCATCGTTGAGATGCGCCTCCGCCAGCTCACAGGCCTCGAACGTCAGCGTCTGCAAGAAGAATACGACGAGAAACTGCGCTTCATAGAACGTTGCAAATCCATACTCTCCGACCGTTCTGTGCTCATGCAAGTCATAAAAGACGAATTTGCAGAAATACGCGACAAGTATGGCGACGACCGCCGCACCTCCATCAAATACGATGCTGCCAACTTCCGCGTAGAGGACACCATACCCGACGACGAAGTGGTGGTAACCATCTCCAGCAAAGGCTATATCAAGCGTACACGCCTCGACGAATACCGCACCCAGAACCGTGGCGGCGTAGGCTCCAAAGGCTCCTCGCTGCGCAGCGAAGACTATGTGGAGCATATCTTCATGGCCACCAACCACAACTACCTGCTTCTCTTCACCGAAAAAGGTCGTTGCTACTGGATGCGCGTATTTGAGATACCAGAAGGCGACCGCACCTCCAAAGGTCGCCCGGTGCTAAATATGGTAAACATAGCCTCTGACGACAAGATAAAGACCTATATCAACGTCAAGACCCTCTCCGACAACGACTACATCAACAACAACAGTGTGGTGCTCAGCACTAAAAACGGCCTTATCAAAAAAACTACACTGGCAGCCTACTCACATCCTCGCAGCCTTGGCATCATAGCCATCAACATACGCGAAGGCGACGAACTCCTCACCGCATGCCTCGTCAACGAAAAAAGCGAGATACTCCTCGCTACCAAGCAAGGCAAGATGATACGCTTCCAAGGCGACAGCTTCCGCTCGCTGGGACGCAACTCCTCTGGTGTAAGAGGTGTAAAACTTGAACCCAACGACGATGCGGTAATAGGCATGCTTTGCGTCAACGACCCCAACGACGAGATACTTGTAGTCTCCGCCAACGGCTACGGCAAACGCTCTGCACTCTCCGAATATCGCTCCACCAATCGCGGTGCAAAGGGTGTCAAAGCCATGAATGTTACCGACAAGACAGGTGCTCTTACTGCCATAGCCAACGTCAATGAAGAGCAAGACATCATGATTATCAACCGCTCTGGCATCACCATACGTCTCGCCATCACCGACATACGAGCCTGCGCCCGCGCCACACAAGGCGTCAAACTCATCAACCTTCGCGGCAAAGACTTCATAGCCTCAGTAACCACCGTGCCACACGACGACAGCGAACCTACCGACAAGCCTGTAGAAGGTGTAGCATTAGACACTGCCGAAGAGGCTCCAGTCAGCAACGAAAACACTGACAACAGCGAGGAATAATACAGCAGGCGTGCAATAAATAACGACAAATAAACACTAAATAAGCAACAACCAACAATTTTTAGATATGAAAAAAATATTGATGACCCTCACAATGATAGCCTTGGCTATAGGTGTCAATGCACAGAATATCAATGTGCAAAGTGCCATACAAGACCTTAAGAAGGGCTATCTCAACAAGGCAAAAGAGGAAATAGACCTTGCCACTGCTCACGAAAGCACTATGAACGATGCCAAGACATGGTGCTACGCCGCCATGATATACAGCAGCATCGGTGGCGAAGCCGGCAAAGCCAAAAGCAAATACAAAAACCTCGACCCAGAATGGTGCGACAAGGCTTTCAACGCCGCCATGCGCTGCAAGGAACTCGACACACAAAATGAATTTACAGACAAGAACAACAGCGTGTTCCGCTTTGTTGGCAACGAATACTACACCCGTGCTGTTAGCGCCTTCAACGATGAGAAAAACTTTGAAAAAGTTATCGAGCTCTGCGACAAATCTATCAAGAT
>JAZRVD010000058.1:0-1579 GCA_045598945.1 Bacteroidales bacterium
GTCTTCGGCCAGGGCACCGGCGACGACAACCTGCCTGGCTTCGCCCAAGGTGCGCAAGTTACTTTCTCGCATTGCTTCACTCGCTCTTTTGGCGTCATGGCAGGCGTCGACTTTGGACATAGCCGCAGCTATTTTAGAACCAAGAACGTATATTCCTACATCGACGAGCCTCTCTCCTTTAACGACATGGAAGGCGACGTTATAGTTCGCAGCTCTGTGATGCAATACCACACTCCCAACCTTGGCGAGCGTATCGACATGCTCTACCTCGGCGTGCCTCTGCAACTCTTTGTGCAGACTGGCGGCTACGACTTCTCCATCGCTGAGTTTCATCAGTCATACATCTCGCTTGGCGCCAAGCTTATGCTCCCTTTGCAGTACAAGGCGGCTGGCTCGTACTACTATACCTCCAAGAGCTACGGCACCGACATACGCGGCACTGGTACCATGCTCGACGCACAAAAACCTGTTGAAGTCCTCGACAAGCAGGAAAACTCCTACGACCTCAAATCCTGCATGAAAAGCAGCATCATGTTCCTCGCTTGCGCCGAAGTTGGCACCATGCTCAAGGTCAACGAGCATGGCTGTCTCGCTGTTGCTATATTTGCCGAGTATCAGGTTACACCTACTCAGTTTGGCTCAGAAAACGACCTCCTTTCTTCGCCCGACAGAGGCTCGACCATTGTCAACAATGGCTACTTCGGAAGTTCTGCTGCCGACAAGATGCGCTATTTCCAGATGGGTCTGCGACTGCAATACAACCTCTTTTTCGGTGTCAAAAGCGAAGAGTAACACAAATTATAAAATCAGTAAATAAATCTTTTATTTTTATATAGTTTAATTCTATTATGAACGCAAAAATTCTTAAAGACCTCGAAGCCATCGGCATCACTGGTGTCAAAGCGCTTCACTACAACCCCTCCTACGAAGAACTCTTCCAGTTCGAGATGGATTCCAACCTCACTGGCTACGACAAGGGACAACTTACAGAGCTCGACGCTATCAACGTAATGACCGGCATCTACACCGGCCGCTCGCCTAAAGACAAGTACATCGTTATGGACGAGAACTCCAAAAACACTGTGTGGTGGACCTCTGACGAGTACAAAAACGACAACCATCCCGCTTCTGAGCAGACTTGGGGTGTCCTTAAGAATCTTGCTAAACAAGAGCTCTGCAACAAGGAACTCTTCGTCGTCGACGCATTCTGCGGCGCTAACAAAGAGACACGCATGTCTGTCCGCTTCATCATGGAGGTGGCTTGGCAGGCTCACTTTGTCCGCAACATGTTCATCAAGCCTACCGAAGATGAGCTCAAGACCTTCACTCCCAACTTCACCGTCTACACAGCCTCCAAGGCAAAGGTGGAAAACTACAAAGAGCTGGGTCTCAACAGCGAGACAGCTGTTATGTTCAATATCACCAGCCGCGAGCAGGTCATCATCAACACATGGTATGGTGGTGAGATGAAGAAAGGTATGTTCAGCATGATGAACTACTATCTTCCTCTCCAAGGCATAGCTGCCATGCACTGCAGCGCCAACACCGATATGGAAGGCAAGCACACCGCTATCTTCTT
>JAZRVD010000059.1:0-3145 GCA_045598945.1 Bacteroidales bacterium
CCGTCGGTTATATAGTCTGTGGCGCCGCTTACGGCAACCGTCGTGCCGTAATGTCTCGCCGCCTCGTCGGCCACCTCGTGTACGTCGGCAGGCTCTATCGTGCTGTCTACACCTCGCGCTGTCGTGGCTCCGTCGTGCAAGGCTTTTATCTCCGACGCGTTGCAGCGTATGGCGGCAGGTCTGGCTATGGCAAGCAGCTGGCGGCACAGGGCGGTGCGAAAATCGGTGAAGCCTACGCCTACGGGGTCCAGCACCCAAGGCTTGCTACATGTCGCCGCCATCTTTACGGCATGCTGCATCATTGCCGCCTGGCGCTCGTCGGCAGTGCCCATGTTTATATACACTGCATCGGCAGAGGCTGCTATCTGGCCTATCTCCTCTATGCTTCTGCTCATAATAGGCTTGGCGCCTACGGCAAGCAGCGCATTGGCGTTAAAGGCCGTGGCCACTTCGTTGGTCAGGCATAGCACCATTGGCGCGTTGGCACGCAACGACATGCAGTCGTCAATAAAATCATCGTGGATAAACATAAAATTTCCCTTCGTTGTTATTATACAAATCAGGTTCAGAGGGTTTTATCTCAGCCGCCACACGGGCAGCACCCCTAATTTTGTCGTTGCAAAAGTAACACTATTTTGCAATGTGGCAAAATAATTTCTATTTTATAGCGCCGTTTTATCGACTCGGCATAGTGCAGCTTTTGCTTGTTCTCTGCTCTCGGCTTATCGACAACGGTCATAAAAACATCCACGCCGATGGCTTGCAGCTAAACTTATTGCTCGGCATACGAGAAAAAAAATGTATTTTTGCAAATTCTATCTTTTTATATGCCGTCATTGCTAAATAACGGCACATGTGTCGACAACAAATTAATAACTAACAATATACAATGGCAATAGAGTCAAAATATGTTCCCTCTGCTGTAGAGGAGAAGTGGTATGCCTACTGGCTTGAACACAAATTGTTCCATTCCGAGCCCGACGGCCGCAAGCCGTACACTGTGGTTATCCCGCCGCCAAATGTTACCGGCGTGCTGCACATGGGCCTCATGCCCAACAACACCATACAGGACGTCCTGGTGCGTAGAGCTCGCATGCAAGGCTTCAACGCCTGCTGGGTGCCGGGCACCGACCACGCCAGCATCGCCACCGAAGCCAAGGTGGTAGGTATGCTCAAAGAACGCGGCATAGACAAGCGCAACCTCAGCCGCGACGAGTTTATGAAATACGCCTGGGAGTGGAAAGAGAAGCACGGCGGCATCATCCTCAAGCAGCTCCGCAAGCTTGGCGCCAGCTGCGACTGGGACCGCACTGCCTTCACCATGGACCCTATTCGCTACGAGAGCGTGATACGCGTATTCGTAGACCTCTACAACAAGGGGTTGATATACCGTGGCGTGCGTATGGTCAACTGGGACCCCGTAGCCCTTACCGCCGTCAGCGACGAAGAGGTGGTGTATAAGGAGAGCCACGGCAAGCTCTTCTACCTTCGCTATTTTATCGACGGCGACGTGCCTCAGGGCGGCAAGCCTTACATCGTCGTCGCCACCACGCGTCCGGAGACTATCTTGGGCGACACAGCCGTATGCGTTCACCCCGACGACGACCGCTACCAGTGGCTCAAGGGACTCCGTGTCATTGTGCCAGGCGTGGGCCGCTCAGTGCCTATCATCATGGACGAATATGTAGACCGCGAGTTCGGTACAGGCGCCCTCAAGATTACGCCAGCTCACGACATCAACGACTACAACCTCGGTATCAAGTACAACCTCCCCTCTATCGACATCTTCAACGACAACGGCACCCTCAACGACAAAGGCGAGCAGTACGCCGGCATGGACCGCTTTGCCTGCCGCAAGCAGATTGTCAAAGATCTCGAAGAGGCTGGCCTTATCGAAAAGATAGAGGACTACACCAACAACGTTGGCCGCAGCGAGCGCACCGACGCAGTCATCGAGCCTAAGCTCTCTATGCAGTGGTTTGTGAAAATGGAGCAGTTGGCCAAGTGCGCCTTGCAAGTGGTGGAGGACGACACTATACAGTTCCACCCCGCCAAGTTCAAAAACACCTATCGCCACTGGCTCGAAAACATCAAGGACTGGTGCATCAGCCGCCAGCTGTGGTGGGGCCAGCGCATACCTGCCTACTATTTCATCGTCGACGGCCGTACAGAGACCATAGTGGCAGCCACCGCCGAAGAGGCTCTCGCCGCCGCTCAAGCCAAATATCCCGCCGCCGGCATCACCGCCGACAGCCTGCGTCAAGACGAAGATGTCCTCGACACATGGTCCAGCAGCTGGCTCTGGCCTATCTCGCTCTTCGACGGCATTCGTAACCCCGACAACGACGAAATAAAATACTACTATCCTACCAACGACCTCGTTACAGCCCCCGACATCATCTTCTTCTGGGTGGCTCGTATGATAATGGCCGGCGAAGAATACCGCCATCAAGTGCCGTTCCATCATGTCTACTTCACCGGCATCGTTCGCGACAAGTTGGGCAGAAAGATGAGCAAGTCGCTCGGCAACAGCCCCGACCCCATTATGCTTATAGACAAGTTCGGCGCCGACGGCGTGCGTATGGGCATGCTCCTCACCGCCCCTGCCGGCAACGACATACCCTTCGACGAGGCTATCTGCGAGCAGGGACGCAACTTCGCCAACAAAATCTGGAACGCGCTACGTCTGGTCAAAGGCTGGGAGGTCGACGCCAGCATGACGCAATCTGCCGACAACAGCGTCAGTGTGCAGTGGATGCAGCATCGTCTCAATCAGGTGGTCGGCGAGATAGACGCCAACTTCGCCACCTACCGCCTCAGCGAAGCCCTCATGGCAAGCTACAAGCTCACCTGGGACGATTTCTGCTCCTGGTATCTTGAAATGGTCAAGCCCGCCTATGGCGAGAAGATCGACAGCGCCACCTACGAGGCCACCATCAACCTCTTCGACTCCCTCATGCGTCTCCTGCACCCCTTCATGCCTTTCGTTACCGAAGAGATATGGCACACCCTCCGTCAGCGCGCCGACAACGAGAGCATCACCAACCAGCCCTATCCGCAAGCCTCCGACTTCGACCAGTCGCTGCTCCTACAATGCACTATGGCGCAAGACATTATCGCCGGCATGCGCAACCTGCGCAACAGC
>JAZRVD010000060.1:0-3408 GCA_045598945.1 Bacteroidales bacterium
TGCCAAGCAGAAGACCTGTAGCTATGGTGCTACCCGACCGCGAAAGGCCAGGCAGCACGGCGACGGCCTGCGCCAAACCAATAACAAAGGCATGCCACAGGGAGATGTTTTCTTTCTGACGAGGTTTGGCAAAATATGAAAAAGCGAGCAAGACGGCTGTAACCATCAGACATACGCCAACGACTACCAGACCGCTGCCAAAAACCTCCTCCACCTTGTCTTTGAACAGCAATCCCACCACGCCCACAGGTATCATAGATATGATGATATTCAAAGCATAGCGAGTGCCTTCGTTGAGGCTGCGGCCAAAGATGTCCGCCCATCGAGTCTTGAAGATATCGGCAAAGATCCACACTATCTCGCGCCACAGTACCACGCAAGTGCTTAGCACCGTAGCCACATGCACAGCAATGGCAAAGGCAAGGTTAGACTCGCCATCAATGCCAAACAAAGCAGCCCCTATGGCAAGGTGACCGCTACTGCTAACAGGGAGATACTCGGTAAGTCCCTGCACTATGCCCAATATCAACGCTTGCAACCAGTCCATACCTTATTCTTCCTGTGCGTTATCTTTTTTGCCGCCACGATACATTATAGCAACAATCTCAATGATAAAACCAACAACAATCAGTATAGGAGCCACATAAAGGCGGCGAACGTCGAACATTGCTGGGTTGAAGACATTGGGGTCATCGGAGCCGCCACCCGACAAAAGGATATAGCCTATCAGCAACACAATCACACCCGCTATCATCAATATATAGTTAAGCTTGCCAAAGACAAACTCATACTTGTTCTCGACCTGCTTCTTGGTCATTGGTTTCTTTTCCATATAATTTATTATTTGTTATTTAACTTTTAAGATAACGATGCACTGTTATAATCGTAGAGAACAGCGACACAACAACGCCCAACACCACCAGCGATGCGGCTATGATGCCATACCAGAACCAGTGCATGGGGTGCAACAACTGAAACGAAAACTCGTGGTTGAAGATATAAAAGATGACAAACAGCAGCATGTCGGCACAAAAGCCGCCTACAGCGCCATGTACCACGCTGTGCCACACAAAGGGGCGCGAGATAAAATGGGACGTTGCCCCCACCATGCGCATCGTCAAAATAGTGTCGCGCTGAGAATACAGGGCTATGCGTATTGTATTGCTGATAATGATATAACTGATTACGAGCAACAAGATTTCAAAAACAATCAAAAACCACGTCAGTTTGTAGAACGCCGTATGCAATGAATCGACAACATGTTCTTGATAAGCTACGCCCGTTACTATATCGAGCTGCCCCATATCATGACAGAAATGGTCGAGAATACGCGATGAGTTTTCTGGCACCAGGTCAGCCTTGAAGTTGACCATGATGGTAGGATAAAGCGGATTGTAGCCAATAAAATCGACAAAATCCTCGCCAATGTCGTTGGAGAAAATCTCAGCCGCCTGCTCCTTGGAGATATAGTCCACATGTTTTACATACGACAGCTGGGAAATACTGTCGGCAAGCGCTACAGCCACACTGTCTGGCACATCGGAGGCGAGGTCCACCTTGTAGGTTATACGCTCCTGTGCGTTGTAGGTCTGCCTATAGGAATGATATTCTATAATAAGCAAAAAGCCCATCACCAACAACACCAAGGTGATACTAAGTATTGTAGTTGCATGATTACCCCATTTGCTACCGTTACCAAAAGACATACGCTGACTCTCTTTATGATTATAAAAAGAGCTTGACGACAACAATTATTTATCGCCAAGCCTTACATATCCATTAGTTGACTAACGACATCGGCATGACAAGCATCAGCACATCCTCGCTCTGGCTCACATTACCGTCGACGACAGGCGTGATAATGCCCGGCTTGACAGAAGAGAAAATCTCAAGCATGACCTGCTCGGTGTCCAAAGCGGAGACCATCTCGACCAAGAACTTGGAGCAGAAACCTATCTCCACATTCTCGCCATCATACTCGCACGCCACATTTTCGCGAGCATCGTTAGCAAACTCTAAATCCTCGGACGACACCGTCAACATGCCGCTTGTAATGGAAAGACGCACCTGATGGGTAGACTGATTGGCAAAGAGTCCGACACGGCGCAAGGTGTTGAGAAATGAGCTACGATCTATTATCAAGCGACTTGGAGTATCACGAGGTATGGCGGCTTCGTAATTGGGGTACTTGCCATCAAGCAAACTGCAGACAGCATAGATGTTGCCAAATGTAAACGACACATTGGCATTGTTGTACTGTACAATCACATCCACATCCTCCTTGTTTGACAACAACAACCCCTTAATCATTGATATAGGCTTGCGAGGAAGTATAAAACTGGTGTTGTCGTCAGCCTTGATGTCGGTACGACGATAACGCACGAGCTTATGGCCATCGGTAGCCACAAAGGTGGTGCTTTCTGGCGTAGACTCGCAAAAGATACCGCTAAGCTGCTGATGAGCCTCATCGTCGCCGCCAGCAGCAAAGATAGTCTTGCTAATAGCGCTAACCAATACAGAAGCAGGAATAACGAAACTCTTGGGGTCGGCAATCTCAGACAGCTGAGGATAAGTCTCTACACTACGACCCGCCAAACGATAATGACCTTCGCCAGAGATAATCTCAATGCCGTAGTTCTGCTCGTTGACATCAAAAGTCAAAGGCATATCGTCAAGACTTTTCAAAATGTTCATCATCAAGCCAGACGGCACAGCAACCTCTCTAAAATCCGAAAGTTCACCAGTATCAACAGGTATCGACGTAACAAGCGTTGTCATAAGGTCGGTAGCCTTGACAGTAAGCTTATTCTCGTCAAGATGAAAATGGAAACAGTTGGTAATAGGCACTGTGTTGTTGTTGGACAATGCGCCACTGACAGTCTGCAACGCACGACTAAAGTTTTGACTATTGACAATAAATTTCATGATATATATAATTTTGTTTTATCCTAATTTTTCAAAGCCACCCACACTCACATTTCTCACTCATCACATACTACTAAATGAGCAAATAAACAGATGATATTACTACACTTCACAAATTAATCTCATACATTTAGAAAAAGCAAAATTACAATTTATTTCCGAATTTTTACAAAGAGATTTTCAAAAACACATCTTTTGATTGTCTTTGTACCAAAAAACACCGCTAACGGCAAAAACTTTTTATAAAGACGGTGCAACGAAAAGACACAACATCAAAGAGACAAACAAACAACAACTGCAACAAACTATTCAGAAATGTGAAACATTCAAACTAAACCCAAAAAAAATACGACAAAGCAAAAGAAGAATTAAAAATCTATTACCACAAAAACACCGACTGAAATGCCACAAAAACACCGACTGAAATGCCACAAAAACACCGACTGAAATGCCACAAAAACACCGACTGAAATGCCACAAAAA
>JAZRVD010000061.1:0-13110 GCA_045598945.1 Bacteroidales bacterium
CAAAAAGTGGAAAAAGTGTAATTTTGCAGGTGCCAAAAAGCAGAAAAAGTGTAATTTTGCAGGTACTAAAAAGTAGAAAAAGTGTAATTTTGTAGACCTCAAAAAGTGGAAAAAGTGTAATTTTGCAACCCTCAAAAAGTAGAAAAAGTGTAATTTTACAGATGTAAAAAACAAAAAAAGTGTAATTTTGCAACTGCAAAAAAATAGAAAAAGTGTAATTTTTATATGTTATACCGAAAAATCAGCACAGACATTGAAAGACATCTACGTTCTGACAATGACAAGATTATGATCATTGAAGGAAGTAGACAGATAGGGAAATCATACCTAATACGTGAGATAGGCAAACGTCTATACAAAAACTTTGTTGAAATAAACTTCGCCAAAGACGACGAGACAGTAGGCATGTTCCGCAACATTCACGGACTGGACGAGTTTTACATAACCTTGAGCATGGTTGCAGGTGGCAAATTAGGCAAGAGGTCTGACACACTTGTATTCCTTGACGAGATACAGCACTATCCGCAATACCTGACGATGTTGAAATTTCTGCGAGAAGATAGCAAGTTTACATATATCGCCAGTGGCAGCCTGCTTGGGGTCGCACTGCGCAATACAACATCTATACCCGTTGGCAGCATCATTCGCAAACAGATGTATCAACTCGACTTTGAAGAATGGCTAATGGCAGAAGGCTGGGGCAATGAAGCTCTTGAGCATATCCGCGATTGCTACAAAAAGCGCCTCTCGCTCTCCGAAAAACAGCATAACAATATACTTGGAGAATTTAAGAAATATCTATTGGTAGGAGGTTTACCCGACGCAGTAAACACATACTTAAAGACACACAATATCGTTAGAGTACGCGAAGTGCAAAAGGGGATACACGATCTGTACAAAGAGGATGCCACAAAATACGAGAAAGAATCGAGCAAGAAACTACTCATACGCCGCATATACGATATGATTGTATCGCAGATGGAAAACAAGAAAAAACGCATTGTAGCAAGAGACATCCGCAAGAAAGAAGGCGACAGATTCGATTGGTTCGCCGAAGAGTTTGAGTACCTCGTGTCTTCAGGAATAGCCATTGACGTACATTCTATATCCAATCCAAGATACCCGCTATCGGAGTCGGTTCACAAAAATTTGCTTAAACTATACCTAAACGACGTTGGCATACTGACAGGCAGACTATATGAACACAATATTACGCCCGTAATGAAAGATGAACGAAGCATAAATCTCGGCTCTGTATACGAAAGTGTAGTGGCACAGGAGCTAAAAGCACACGGACACGAACTGTTCTACTACGACAACACAAAGAAAGGGGAGGTGGACTACCTTGTAAACAATGTTGCAGAGACAACAGTGCTACCCATAGAAGTAAAATCAGGCAAAGACTACACCTCTCACAAAGCACTCGACAAATTTCTTGACAACGAAGAATACAATATACATGCCGGCATAGTGCTAAACAACGAAAGAGAAGTATATACAAAGGATAAAATCACATATATGCCTATATATTATATAATGTGCATTGAAAAAAATCAAGTTACAGAAGATGACTGCATTTTCTAACCGAGAAGCAACGAATAGCCAGCCAAGGCTTACAGGCTCTGTAGCTACACCCTACCGCAGCGGCGCCACGCTCCTACCCTACGCTGACAAATATGTAGATATAGCATGGGGCGAGGAAGACCATACAACTATCGACCTCCTGACGGGCTTATGGCCAAGAGCTTAAACGCCCAATCGAGAAGAGGTGAAGGGCAACTCAGCAAGTTGTCATTGAACTGCAAATTAAGCATCGAAAAACGACAACGATAGTTTGGCATATACTTGTCGTTATAAACACCAAGGCTTCTTCCAGAGATATTTCCCTCTGCCTTTACCTCGACAGGGATAATCTCTGTACCAACCTGCACAACAAACTCCACCTCTGACTTGCTTTGCGAACTCCAATAGCATGGCATGTCATCGGCAATTGTAACAAGCGACTGCAATGCAGCGTTTTCTGCCAAGGCTCCCTTGAACTCAACATAGTTGGACGTAGGGCTGACGATGATGTCAGCAGGCAATTTGGCGAGGCGACGCAGAAGTCCTGTATCGCAAACATAAATCTTGAATGCGTCAACCTCTTGATAAGCAGACAACGGCATTCCTGGCTTCGAAACATTGTAAATCTGGTATATCATGCCGGCATCTTTCAACCACGCAAGAGCATCTTCGTAATCCTTTGAACGCGCACCAGTACGGATCACCCTGTACAAAAACTTTCGATTCTCCTTAGCCAACTGAGCTGGCAGGGAGTGCCACAGCAAACGAATGCGTGTTATCTCGCGCGAGTCAGCATACTTTGCAAAGTCAAGTTCATAGAGGTCAAGTATATCTTGAAGCGTTTTATCAACACTCGCCATACCACCGCCATCAAGAAGTGCAACGGCAGCTTCTGGCATACCGCCACAAACCATAAAACGTTTATACTCAACCTTCAATTTATTAAGAACAATCTCTGGCAAATGCTTTATCTCGCTTAAACAGTCTGCGTATTGATAGAGCTTTGGGTCGGCTGCACGAAGAAACTCTCGGAAAGTAAGAGGGTACATTCTAATAACATTCACCTTGCCGACAGGCATCTTTATATGCTTTTTCTTGACAGCAACGCCAAGCAGGCTACCAGCTGCAACAATATGGTATTCTGGTGCATTCTCACAAAAATACTTCAGGCTATTCAGAGCTTCTTCACACTCCTGAATTTCGTCAAAGATGATAAGTGTCCTCTCTGGCAGAAGAGGAACATCAGAGAACAACTCCAGCTCTTTAATAATACGACGCGGATCCTTTGTCGTCTGAAAGACCGACGCCAATTCATGCTGCTCATCAAAGTCAAACTTGACATAATGCTCATAGCATTGTCTGCCAAACTCCTCCATCACCCAAGTCTTGCCAATCTGTCGAGCACCTTTGACAAGGATAGGCTTCCTATCAGCTGATGTTTTCCACTTCTTAAAAGTATCAAGAATGTCCCGTGTAATAATCATAACAATACAACCGTTTTACTACGTTAAGTTCCGAAAAGTGTATTAAAACAACACAAATCGGAAGTTGTGAGTGCAAAATTACACTTTTTTTCTTCGACTGCCAAAGTTTCTTGAAGAGATTTGTTGCAGAGACGTTGCATGTTGCACCGTAAGCACTCGATAAACCACACATTATAGGGATAAAAAAGTTGTTGGAGCATATTCTGTCATTTGTAAATCTCCAAAAATTTGCATCCGTTAAAGTGAACAAGATGATGTGGAATGTCTGCTATCCACACTTCTGTTTCCCATGCAATTTGGGTAAGCCATTTACGAAATTCCTTCATGCCCAGAAATGCTGTAAAGAAGACAAGGTTGGCAGGACAATCCTTTAGCAAGTCTTTCAATGCTGCAATCCTTGATTCACTCATTGGGCCCGAACTATGAACTGCCTCTATTAAGAATAAAAGATTCTTCTCTTTAGAATACGCGACAATATCAGGCAGTTCGTCATGTTCTATTTCGAAGAAATTAATTGCTTTCAATGCCTCATCATCTCGATAGAGATACTTATCGCATGTATCACCTACATACAAAATTTGAGCACCCATTCCAAATTCAGGCAAGAAATCCTCAATGATTCTTTTCTGAAGAATGTTGTGTTCACCAGCCGACAATTCAAGATTTGCGCCTGAAGGTAAAGTCACAGGAACTTTCTCCGCTGCTCGCTTACGTTCCAATTCTTCACGAAGCTTGCGCTGGGTGTCTGTAAAAAGAGCCAAAGTGTTTTCCCAAGACTTCGTTCCGTATGATTGGACAAGCTTACAGAATGGAGCACTTAGTGCATAACCACGAGTTGGATTGTTTGTTGCCGCCATGTCAAAGTTTGCAGAATTAACCACATACCCCAAATCTGTTAAAGGTTTCAAGTCTTTGCGTCTGATGTCATCATACGACCCCATTGCGATGTTTTCACCATAGTGTTCATTTTCAAAAGCAATAACATCACGGGTACGCAGGAATACGCCATTCATCATGGAACGCGCTTCTTTCAATGACGTTGTTACGCCGGCCACAGCTAAACAAGCACATGCCATCTTTTCTTTTCTACGGTCGGTAAAACCTTGTGTACTTATTTCTGTTGCGTCAAAAATATCAAGCATAGCAAAGATTAGTTTCTTTACTGCTTCGGTTTTGTTACCTGTAGTAGTAATTGTCATGCGTCTACAAATAAAGGTTTTAACGTATTGTTATGACGTTCAATTGCTTCTGGAGAAAGAATGTCCATGTGATAGGTCATCTTGAGTTGTAGTGCCACCTTATACGCAAGCATTGGGGGCACGGCATTTCCTATCTGTGTAAACTGCTGTGTTTCATTTCCGCAGAATTCAAACCAATCAGGAAAACTTTGAAGACGAGCGGCTTCCCGCTGATTGATGCGACGACGACGTCCATCGCGTAATCGAACACGTTGCATGTCGCTTGTAGCACCTGCAAGATTGCGACAAGTTATAGTACGTGCGGGACGATCAGCATACAAATCGCGTGGGTTGATGCATGATGAAGCTTTCTCGTATTTAGCAATGTATTCATCCTGTGCAGGTGTAAGAAACATACTGTTTTCTACTTCATCATACATTGTGTCGCCTATAGCTTCTCCTACAGTAACCTTTGTCATTTCAATCCTGGGGTAAGTAAACTTAGCTTTATGACCGACAACTATGACACGTTCTCTGTTTTGTGGGACACCATAGTTTACTGCATTGACGCATTTTGTTTCCACAATGTATCCTATTTTACGAAGTTCTTCAACTACAATGTCAAGATACCATTTATGGGAGAACATCATATTTCGGACATTTTCAAAAAGAAACACCTTGGGGTGAATGCGTTTTACGGCATCAATAAAAATAGGGAAACCGTCACGTGCGTCTTTCATACCCTTTTGTTTGCCTCGAACGCTAAATGGTTGACATGGAGGTCCACCTATTATAATATCTGCGTGAGGGTATTCTTGCCCAACTTCTAATTTCAGACAATAGCATTCTCCTCTCAGATTCTTTCGATAGGTTTCAGCAGCAGCGGACACCATCTCGTACCCAATAGTCCGAAATCCCGCTGCTTCAAATCCCAGAGAAAGCCCTCCACAACCAGCAAAAAGGTCTATCACGACAGCAGATTCACTATTCGTTGGTTTTAATTTATTTATATCATCTATATAGCACATAATGTCTTATGATTACAATTTTGCGTGCAAAATTAATCATTTTTTTCAAAAAGTATCGTCGGGTGCTTACAAAACATCTTACTATATTTTTTTTTACCAATCAATTACATGCGACACGCTCTTACCTATAGATACCGCTAAGAACGGATTTCTACTTTCAGCAGATGTGTTGTAGCTGAAGTTATGGCAGATGGACTGGCGGTGCGACGGGAGACAACCCAGAGTATAGTGTCGGTAGCGTCGACGAGAAGAAGCTGACGTTGCTTGTCGAGAAGCGAAAGCTTGAGGTCGGTGAAATAGTCGCTAAGGAGCTTGCTGCCCTTCATGCCATAAGGGTGAAAACGATCAGCATGACGCCAATGCCTAAGAGCAAGTGGCATCTGCACCTTGTCGGCATCGAAGTATGCCACAGTGGCTGTAGAGCGATAGTCCGATACAGCAGACAACGGCAACGTAGAGAACACTATTTCGGGCAAATCTTCGGCTGCGCCAAACTCTTTTGGAAAGTCAATTCCCTTTGTAGATAAAGATACTTCTTTTTTTATATCCTCTTTGTTTCCCGCAGCTTCCGTCTCCTTAAAATGATTTGGAACTATTAGCAGATGCGTGCGGTCGCGGATTATGAGGTGCGTAGGCGTATGAAATTGCTTGCCCGACTGAGCATTGAGAGACGCTATAATATCCTGAACCATAGCGGCATTGACACCGTAGGGCTTGAGAAGGTGGTAGAGAAGAGTCTGGAGAGGGTTGAGCGAGGCGATGTCTTGCAGGGCGATATACTCTCCCCCACCCTGCAGCGTATGGACTATGCTATGGCGAATGGAGGCAACGGTGCTAAGGAGCACTTGCTCGACATCGGCAAGATGCTCCATAGTAGACTGCATAGAGAGGTCGAAATGAGAGTCGAGCTGACGTAGGAGAGGCAGAAGCTGATGCCGAATCTGATTGCGACGATAGAGGAGTGAGGCATTGGTAGAGTCTTCGACATAGGCAAGCTGATGCTGAGCGACATAGGCGTTGATATCGGCACGACTCCACTGCAACAAAGGACGACAGATGTTGCCGTTGAGATATCGTATGCCATGCAGACCAGCGATGCCTGTACCTCGCAAGAGATTGATAAAAAAAGTCTCTATGGAGTCGTCGCGATGATGGGCGGTGAGGATATAGTCGTAATGGTATTGCTGACAGAGGCTGCGAAAAAAATCGTAGCGAAGGTTGCGTGCGGCCTCCTCAACGGAGAGATGCTGAGCGGTGGCGTATGCGTTGGTGTTGAACTGAGCCACATGGCATGGAACATGGCAGGCGTCGGCAAGCTGACGTACAAAAAGCTCATCGCTGTCGCAGTCGCCAGGACGAAGGTGAAAGTTGCAATGGGCTACGGCAAAATTGACTCCGGCATTGGCAACGAGGTGGAGGAGCACTACGGAGTCGCGTCCGCCACTGACAGCGAGGAGGAGCGTGCCTTGTGGTAGCTGAAAGGGAGGCATGAGGGTTAGCGAACTACAATTTTAGCGACATGGCTTTGCACGTCAGACTGCAAGAGACAATAGTATATGCCCGATGGTAGATGGGAGGTGCGGATAGTGGCAAGATGGCTGCCTGCCTCATAGACGGCTGAATGGGAGTAGAGAAGTCGTCCGGAGTGGTCGAAGAGCTGAAGTGTGAGGTGCTGACTCTGCGAGGTGGCAAAAGGCAGCGTAACGTAGGCACGGCAAGGGTTGGGATATGGAGCAGAAATGGCAAGAGAAGAGGTCTGAAGATCGACAACATCTATACCATTGAAAGAGCTGACGACCTGAAGGAAAGAGGTCTGGTTGTTGTTAGGATTAGAATCTTCGGCAGAATAGATGACGCCAGTGCCGCTATATTTGCCATCTGGATTTTTGGCTATAAGGCTGTCGAACTCGAAATCGGATGAGGTGCCTGGAAGTATCATCTGGCTAACATCCTGCATGATGGTTACACCATTGACAACTGCTGTGATGAAAAATGGCTGATAGGCTGTATAGTTGCCTTGATTGGCGACACGCAGGCGTACCTTACAGTCGGGGAGCTGATTGTCTTGCAGTATGAGACGCTTGGCGACGAGGTCGACGTAGGGCTCGACAATAAGCGAAGTGGTATCGTTGTATGGGTCGATGTCGTCATCGATATGCACGAAGGCTGTAATCTGCGAATAACCTTCGGGGCGGGCAGGAAGAGAATAATTGAAGAGAATATACTCGTAGTCGAGTGCAGCGATGGGATTGCCACGATATGGGACAGAGAAGAGCGTAGAGGTGTCGCCATCGATATAGAAGCCTGCTGTGAACGAGCGCACCACGCGAGCACCAGCATTGCGGACGGTGAGCTGCACACGAACATTGTTGGCAATAGAAGTGTCGAGAAGAATGTCGACAGCCTCAAGGTCGGTGGAGTTGGTAAGGCCAAAGAAGAAGGCTTCGAGAGTGTCATTGGAAGTATTGATGTCGTAAGGGATAGTGGCGTGGGCGGACAGCGTGGTAGTGCCTATAGAGATATGATAAGGCGAGAGGAAAGTGTAGTTGTAGCATTGATGTCCTGGCAAGCCGTCGTTGCCAAGGAGAGCCACAAAGTCGACATCGTCGACAACCTCATACTGATTGTTGTAGTTGAGAGCGATGGGGATAGAAGCAATAGGATAAGAGCCGTTGTTGCAAAGACGAAGAGTAACCTCGACAGTATCGGAAGCCACCTCGTTGTAACGCGGCGAGATGAAAGAGCAAAGCTCTAAATCATCGTCGGTAGGTACGATATGAAAGATGTTGCGGCAGGAGTCGTTCTCCATATAGATATCGCTGTGGAGAAGGGTGGCGGCAGAGATATGAAAGTCGTCGGGGAAGAAGATCTGGACAGTGAATGGTGTGGCGAATACAAAGGTGTCAGAGGCGGCTGGAGGAATACAGCCGTAGAAAGTGTCGACGACAACAGAAGAGGTGTCGCCCCAAGGCTTGTAGCAGAGCGGTATGTCGCAGACAGTGTCGGTGCCGAAATTGTAGACGACAACTTGCGGATATACCTTGCGGCGAAGCTGCGGGTCGGTGGCGAGGGCTACGAGCTTGGCACCCACATCGATAGCACCGCGAGCATGGGTAATACGCACATTGTCGAGAGCTACACCATCGAGATGGTTGACAGACGATGTGGAGGTGGTGACGCGATAGATGAAACGAAACTGAGTAACGTTGCCAAGGCTTGACTGAACGAAAGGCATGGTGATATAGCGCTGCTGATAGCCGTCGCTATTGCCAGAGAAGCCTGATGCATTGTTGTACCAGTTGACAGAGCTGCTACTATACAGATTTTTCCAAGCGCCATTAGCATCAAGGTACTCAACAATAAGAGAACACGCCGACATGTTTCGCTGAAGGTAGATAGAGAAGGTGTCGGGGTGAGAGATAGAGACATCGAAGAGAGGGGAGTAGAGAACACTCATATTGCCTTCAACACCAGTAACGACATTGGTGTCGAGAAGGGTAACCCAAGCGTTGTCGCCACTACGGGTGGTGTTGATGACCTGCGACGACGGCATGCCAAGCTGCCACAGGTTGCGGTTGAAAAGATACTGTCCGTAAGGTGCGTACCAATAATCGAGACTGAGCGAATCATCAAAATTGTCGGTATAAAGGCATCTGACGGTGTGGAAACGATGAAGCTGACGACGGAGCGTATCATTGGAACGGAGCGCATCGAGAGTGGTGGAGACAGCAATAGTAACATCGGTAGTTCCTTCGGGGAAAAGATAAGGTGGCAAAGAGACATTCTCGGTGGCACCTGGAGCAAGGCTGCCGTTCCATGAAAAAGAGCCAGAGAATGGTGGAAGCGTATCGGAGAAATGATAGGTATAGTCTACATTAGCCTGAGTGATAACGCGTGCGCCACGATTGGCGATGGCAAAGGAGATGCCAACAGCAGTAGTGTCGACAAAAGGCGACGAAGGTGAGACAAAGCGAGTGGCGGCAAGGTCGACAGTAAGCGGCTTCTCGTCGATAAAAAGCAGATAGTCCTGCACCTGACCACGACGGACAGCCATACAGGGAGTGAACGAACCTGTAGTACTCTCTGAAAGGAGAAGACGAAGCTTCATATATCCGAAACAAGCGGTGTCGGGGACTACAAAAGGCAAGGCGACGGTGTCGCCAGCCATAAGCTCGACGAGGTGAAGAGTCTCGTTGTCGAAAGAGGCGTCGCGATTGAAGTCGACGGCAACAAGAAGCATGCACTTGGTAAGAGTGTCGTTGAGGTTGGTGGGGTTGGCAATAGCTACGACAAGAGTGTCGGCAGTACCACGCGAGAGATGAAGAGCCGGGACAAGACGCTGGGCAGTGTCGTAAAGCCCCATATTGAGATAGCTGCGACCAATAGGCGATAGCTCGTTGGCGAGAGTGTTAAGATGCACAGAGACTATATCCATGCTGGCAGGCGTAGAGACAGAAGGAGTGCAATAATCCGATTCTGGAAGGGTAGTAAAATAATAGTCGTCGAAAATGGTATCGTTGACATTGACATAGTCGCCATCAAGAGAAGTCCACGCCTTGAGAGAATATGCGTTGCGACGGTTGACGGCATTGTGAGGAATAACAAGAAGAGAGTTGAAAGTATAGTCGAGACACTGATCGGGGAGCAGAGTGGCGGGCATATCCTCCTTGATATTGGAGACCATATATCCCGAAGCGTCGAAGGCAGAGAAACCTACAGAAAAATGACTGACAGGCTCTGTACCATAGTTGCATACTGTAACACGTACTGTATCAACCTCGGTATATACCATCTTGGGCGACGGACTGAGAACTGCCGAGACACCTGCATCGTAGGGCCAACGATCCATAAGATTGACATGCACCGGGGCGTAATAGCTGCTACAGCCATTGACACCTACAGACATGAGATAATAGACAGTGTCGGCAAAATACTGGGGCGTTCCCCACGAGGTAGACGAAGAATAAGAGTTGACGGCAAAAAAAGGAGACAATGTAGAATCGGCATACCAGCGAATGGGGCGCTGCTCGGACTGGGAGGCAGTGATGATAGAGCGCGTGGCGTATGGAATGTTGAGGTCGGCAGCAGCAGGAACGTCGGGACTATGTAGAGAACGAATGGTGATAGCATCGGTAGTGTCGCCATGAGAGACTATGTCATATTCATGCTTGCACCATGCAGAAAGAGAGACGGAAATATCGGCAAGAGCGCCTGTAGGGTAGAGATTGGCAGGAGTAAGAAAAGTGGCGACAATAGTATCGCCTGGATGCCAGTCGGCAGAAGGGTGGTAAACCTCGTGATGATGGAGTGGCAACGTTGAAACAGATACACCCGATGTAAGCAGAATGGCATCGTAGCCTATAAGCAGCGAGTCGGTGGCAAGAATAGACTTGGCACCATCGTTGCGCATAGTGATGGAGATAGGCACCTGTGTCATACGGCAACGCCCTTCGACGGCAGACTCGACTTTGACGGCCTTAAGATTATAAGCGGGCAGTACGTTGATGGAGACAGAGTCGCTGTTGTCATTTGTATGCTGATCATTGGCAAGGCCAAGATTAACCTTCAACTTCTGCTGTCCAATATATCCCATTGGTAGGGTGATGGCCTGACTGTCGGAGATAACATCACCATGATTCATGGACGACAATGACTGTGCCGGAAGAACAGGATTGCCATCGACATTAGTAACCACCCAGTTGACACCATTGGCGGCACGCGCGCCAAGATTTTTGAACTTGGACTCGACAACGACGGGTTCGCCCTCAACAAAAGTGGCATCGGTGATCGGACTGACAATATTGACCACAGCAACATCGACACAGTAAACCACGTCGATATTGGCATAAATGGTGTCGGTGCTGTCGTGAACGACAACTTTGAGAAGATATCTCCCCGGATTGAGTCCTTGATTGACAACGACAACATCATTGGAAGCACCTGCGGCAAGAGGCGCCTCGCTTTCGTAGCCTAACGGACGATCACGCCCATCACCGACAACAAAACAATCGATAGTGTAATTGTCGATGTCGACAGACGTGCCGTTGGAAACGGTTACCTTGACGGTAACATTACCACAGTTGGAATAGACCTGACTGGACATGTCGGGAAGCCACGACACGGAAAGTTTCTGCGCCGACATGACTAAAGAGGTCATCAAGAATACGATACAAAAAACAAAGCGTCTCACAGAAAAAATATTTTTTTGATAAAAGACTAACTATTATAAAGAACGCTGCCGCAAAGCCTCGTAAAGAAAGACACCTGCGGCGACAGAGACATTGAGCGACTGAATATCGCCCATAATGGGCAAGGCGGCACAGATGTCGGCAAAACGCAATATGTCTGGAGAGATGCCCGTGTCCTCAGACCCCATGACGAGGAGCGTAGGAAGACGGAAATCTACAGAGGTATAAGGTACAGCACCCTTCTCGGTGGCGGCGCATATCTGCATGCCATACTGACGAGCAAGGTTGAGGACGGTCTTAAAGTTGGACTCGCGACAAATGGGAAGACGCAGCAACGCACCCGACGAAGTCTTGACGGCATCGGCACTAAGCTGAGCACTGCCAAAGTCGGGAATGACGACAGCATCGGCACCGGCACACTCGGCAGTGCGCACTATAGCACCCATATTGCGCACATCGGTAATGTGATCGAGAAGAACGATAAAAGGCTCTTTGTCAGACTCGGAAAGACGCTCCATAACATCAACAAACTGATGATACGCCACAGGCGCAATAGTAGCCACCACACCTTGATGGTTGCCATTATGAGTAAGACGATTGAGCTTTTCGACAGGGACGAACTGGAATGGAATGCCATACTCGCGGATAAGTGCGCGGAGGTCACTGACAAGAGCACCTTGAAGGGCATTCTGAATAAAAACCCTGTCGATATGACGCTGCACCTTGACAGCTTCGATAACAGGACGAAGGCCGTAGACAATATTGCTGTTAGAGTTTTTTTCCATCTTTAAGAGTTATTGTGCGGTCGGCAAGCGATGCCAACTCCTCGTTGTGAGTAACTATTATAAACGACTGATTGAATTTCTGACGCAAAGAAAAGAAGAGGTTGTGGAGGTCGCGCGCATTATGGGAGTCGAGATTGCCCGATGGCTCGTCGGCAAGGACCACCGACGGCTGGTTGATCAACGCTCGCGCCACAGCGACACGCTGCTGCTCACCGCCAGAGAGCTGTGAGGGCTTGTGATTGGCACGCGCATCGACATTCAAGAACTGCAACAGCTGCATAGCCTCATCATGAGCCTGCTTCATGCTACAACCCGCTATGAGCGCCGGAAGACAGACATTCTCTACAGCAGTGAACTCGGGAAGGAGATTGTGGAACTGAAAGACAAACCCTATATGCTTGTTACGAAACGCAGAAAGGTCTTTCTCGTTAAGATGCGTTATATCTACATCGTCGTAAAGAATAGAGCCCGCATCGGGATGGTCGAGAGTACCTATAATCTGCAGCAACGTGGTCTTGCCAGCACCCGAGGCGCCTACAATAGAGACCAACTCGCCCTGCTTGATGTCGAGACTAACATCGTCGAGAACCTTGAGCGTCCCATACGACTTGCTGATATGCGATACCTTTAGCATAATATTTTTATATTGTTATACGACCTTGCCACCAAGAAAAGCCACCTCTACCTTGTTCTCGCCATAGCTATATGGCATGTATTCA
The DNA here is from genome assembly GCA_045598945.1 of Bacteroidales bacterium. Taxonomy (GTDB): domain Bacteria; phylum Bacteroidota; class Bacteroidia; order Bacteroidales; family P3; genus Colimorpha. The sequence goes on from JAZRVD010000061.1 coordinate 12,946, forward strand.
TAGGTGGGCATAGGCTTGGTAAGATAAAAATTGGCACGCTTGCCACGAGCTATGCTTCCCACACTGTCGCTGACCCCCATGGCGTATGCACTATTGATGGTGGTAGCATTTATAGCCTCCTCAGGAAGCATGCGATAATTGACACAAGCAAAGGAGAGTATGAGC
>JAZRVD010000062.1:0-6332 GCA_045598945.1 Bacteroidales bacterium
TGCAACCCGAAGCCAGTATTTACTTGGCTCCGGGCAGATAATTTATGCTATTTTGAATTTTACCGGACAGCAATAACTCCATGTCTTTCTTCATAACGTAATTTTGTGCGGCGAAGAATGACGTAAGCCGGTCGCGGAGCTTATCAAGCTGGGCTCTGCGCAGCATGATATTAAAATCACGCACCAACGACGAAGCGAAATCATTATTATCACTCCGCATATAATCATCTATCAGCATGGTTAACATTCCTGCCTTTACCTCTTGATTGGGGTAATCCAACAAGAATGACTCTGTTTCACTATCATACTCCTTTATAGTAAGATAGCCACTTTGATAGAGCATTGGCACTGGAGCGTCAACATCAGCACGATAGTCTATAAACTCCTCTTGCGAGTACCATTTTTGCAACAAGTCATCCATATTCTGATTATATCTACTCATCAACTTAATCAGGTATGTTGGCGTGCCTGTGCTAAACCAGTAGTCGCTTAACGCCATACTATCTAAAGCATTTATAATGCTAAATGGATTGTAGACATCAGTCATAGCAGTGGAGAAATGATAACCATCGTATTTATTCTTCAACAACAGTTTCATCTGGTCTACAGTACATTGTCTTTTGGCAGCAAACTGCACTATTGACTCATAAAAGGAGTTATACAACTCGTCTTCGCTTATACCACACAATGTCTCATACTTTTCGTCGAGACTTATATCCTTAGGCTGGTTGAAGCCACTAAAGATGCTGACTTGCGAGAACTTGGTTACACCTGTGAGCAACACAAAGCGAAGGTGCTGATCCGCAAGCTTGAAGACAGAATAGAATGCCTTGAGAATGTTTCTGTTCTTCTCCTCGTGAGACGTACCCATAGTGTCCAAGAGCGGCTTGTCGTATTCATCTATCAAGACAACAACACGTCTGCCTGTCTGTTCGTGTGCCTGCTGAAGGATATAGGCGAAACGGTCGCCTGTCAAAGTCTTGAACTCACTTTTTCCATACTTTTTTTCCCACTCACCAAGATAGCCTTCCAACTTACATTCCAAAGCGCTATCCGCAGAGAAATCAACACCATTGAAATCGATATGGAACACAGGATATTCCTTCCATTCTTGTTCCAACTGCATTATCTTCAATCCCTCGAAGAGGTGTTTCTTTCCCTCGAAATAGCATCTCAAAGTGGAGAGCGTCAGCGACTTGCCAAACCTGCGAGGACGACAAAGGAAACAGATACTTTGTTGTGCAAGTTGATATATCAAATCTGTCTTATCGACATAAACATAGTTTTCTTCACGCAGTTTATCAAAACTTTGTACTCCTATTGGATATTTCATAACAGAATATTTTTAAGTACCACTATACAGAAAACAAGAAGAAAACAGATAATGAAATTGTTGAGCAAAACCTTTAATAGTTCCATAACCAATATAAGGAAAGCATCAGCAGCCATCAATACTCTGTAAGGAAATCATCTAACAGCGATTTTTTCCACCATGCTTCACTTTCTGACCAGCAGAGTGGCTCTATGTTATACCAATCTATCTGATAACTTCTACTACTCCATTTTTCTCCACCACGCCAGTATGGCCGCGAGCGGAAAAACGATAGAAATACGTGCCCGTAGGAGAATTGGTGGCAGCAGGATCCCAGAAATCAGATTCGTCATCGATATTCTCGGCATGAAAGACTTTCATGCCCCAACGGTTGTAGATGTCTAAAGAGTTAATAGGAAACGCCCACCCATTGACAAGATTTTTTATAATAAACTTGTCGTTTTGACCATCGCCATTAGCTGTAACGACCGTAGGGAACTGGATAAAGTCGTTTATCACCAATACGATATTCTCGGTGGTGTCGCTACAACGATAGGTATGTCCCGATGGACCTTCATATTTGCGTGTAGAGACAAGACGCGTAGCAAAACGAGCACCGTCGGTATTTTCGCCAAAAGTCCATGTATATGTAGGGTGCTGGTCGGTAAGCGTAGTGAACGAGTTTTCGTTGTCTGGGCTATACTGCACCTCCCACAGATACTCCATATCGTCGATTTGCGGATTGGTACGGTTTTCGAACTGCACCGTAGGATAGGTTACCGTAGGGAATGCTGGCGTCCACGAGAAATCGGCATCAGGATTGGCAAAGACATTGACAAGTCCTGACAATATAAGCGAGTCCTTGCAACCATTGCGATTGGAAACATAATATTTGAGGTCATAAACACCCGACGAATAGGTATGCGAAGGTTCTTTTTCTGTAGAGGTGAAGCCGTCGCCAAAATCCCAATAATAAAAATCTGTATACTGCGAATGGTTGGTAATCTTCTCAAACAGAGGCTCGCAGCCCTCCATAGGGTATGTGCTGGCATCGAAATTAGGCAACGGTTGAGGCAGCACTTCGATAAGCACACTATCGGCAGTAGAACAATCAAGAACAAGCGGATCAATATTGTTAGTAACCGTAACAGCATAGTAATGACGAGTATCGGCGCCTAAATATGGGGCTGTAGAAGTAGACTGTGCTGTATCGCCGTTAGGACTCCAGAGATATGTAAATGTAGAGTTGTAGTGCGGGTCGTTGGCTGTAAGCCTCACTGTATCGGCATTGCATATTACACGGGTATCGCCAAGCAAAGGCTTGGGAGCCCATATAGTGGAAAGGAACGTGTTGGTGTCCCACACACAGCCAAAGTCATCATAGACATGCACCTTAAGCGGAAAATATCCAGCGGTGTCGACAGTCATAGCATAAGAGATACTGTCGTTGTGCTGACTGACACGAGGGCCGACAAACTTGCCATTGACATATTTAGACACCGTAGTATCCAGCTCCCACCTGATAGAATCGATATGGACGTCGTATTTGCAGTCGCGTTCATCGACAATATCGCACAACTCCATAGACCACGAGAAAATCCATCCATTGTCTTGTTTCCATTCGTCGCAAATCTCAACTTTCCAAGTACCGTTAAGCGAGCAGCCTATCAATGAGGAAAAGTCGTCGGCAGGCTTGTAGTAGTCCGTCTTTGCCTGATGATTGCTTGGATGCTTAGTACGGAAACGCCGTGTTCCAGCATCTGATGCGCCACTGCGAGAGTATCCGTTAGGACGTGCTGGATACTGCACAGTAACATTATCGATATAAGCATTGCATGCCAAATAATGCTGTGCATTGGTAGGAGTATTGGCCGGACGACCATCGACAAGCGTATACTTGCCACTACGAGAAAAGCAATAATCGAGACCTACTCCATATACATTATACGAGGTGTCGCAATACTGGCCAGCGCCGCCATCCCATGAGCGAGCGTCAGCACCACCATACGGGTAACCGGTAAAAATGCCGCCACCGCCACCAGCACCTGACGGCATGCCACCGCTCTGCACACGATATTTCAACGTCGCCTTGCGTCCCTGCGGACATACCAGCTTGAGGTCGTAGTCACCCATATAAGAGTGCTCGTAATTGATACAAATAGAACATATATCCTCTTTAGACAGCACCTTGCGGTCGGAAGAGAACTCTGTGAACTCGACAGGGGCAGAATAACATACCACATTGCACAACGGACCATCTGGGATAAAAGTACGAACATTGTTAACACGCGAGATAACAGTAACCTGATGCATGGTATCGATAAACAGATGAGCTGTGGCAGCATCGCTGCTTACACGAATCATCATAGAGTCGTTGTTACAGAAAGAAGGCAAAGGAGAGACAATAGTCTTAATAGGATTGCTCGCCACACGAACTTTTACACCATCGATAATATCTGATGAGCACCCGAAGGCATCATTGGTTACAGACAGAACAATATCGAAACAGCCCATAGTGTCGGAATACGACACAGTGCGAAGATTGGTAAGGCCAACGCCGCTAACCTTGTCAGACCCGCGAGGCTCCACACGGTCGATGCCAAGATCCCAAGTAAAAGTAGTAGTGGTATCGTTAGGAGTATACCATCCAAAATCGTTGGTATACTTGCACGAAGCCATCAAAATAGCCACATCGCCATAGCACAGGTCGACAGCAGTATACGAGCCACCCGACTCAGTAAAAACCTGCTTAGTGTAAGCAGAATCATATATAATGCCGTTACGCTCACGATAAAACATAGAGGAGATAAAAGGCGTTGCCCTCTCGCACGGCTTGGAGCACTGCGCCGACAGGCTAAAGCCCTTATGCGACGAAGTAGCTGCCGATGAAGTTACAAAACGGATAGTGATAGCATTGGTGTTGTTGCGCGGCGAGATAAAGACTTTACGACGCTCACCATTGAGATTGTTGACATCGTTGTTGGCAACCATCAGCAGCGGTGCTGAAATGCTTAAACCATCGTAGAAATAAAGAGTGTCTAACGGACCTATGTCGAAAGACTCAAAGTCTAAACAAAAACGATTATCGCCGCTGCAAGGTACAATACGCTGGAGAGTAACACAAAAGTCAACCCCGGGTGTGTAATATCCCTCCGAGCCATTGGCATTATCGTCGGTCAGACGCAGACCTTCGGCAGGGACATCCTTCACCGTACCATTGAGCGACCTGTCAAGCTTATATGTCTGCGACTGCTGAGCATACACTCCCACCCATGCAAGCAGCAATGAGATGAAGATAAAGATATGTTTAACAGGCGACATGGCAAAAAAAGATAAAAATTACAAACTACTCCGACAAAGTCTCTTCTCCAGAAGTGAGCCTGAGGGCTTGAAGATATGGCCGAAGCGCTAAATACTGATGCTCCGACGCCGGAGTACGGAAATAGACAACCATGTTTTCGTGCTTGAAACGAAAATCCTCAAAGTTGTAAGCATAGATGCTTAACGTAGAGAGGTCTACCACATAATCTGACGGAAACGCCACACTGTCTCTAACGCTTACCACATCGGAGATGTTATAAACCACGGCATTGCTTGGAATCTCGTCGACAACAAAAAAGCTATAATAAGAAAAATCGCATATTTCACGCATCTTTTCTTCTGGCAAATCACCAATTCTTTCTTCATCATAATTGATGGCCGGCAAGACAATCTTATGACAGTCGCGTTGCTGTGCCGCCAACGGAGAAGCAGCCAAGAATATAAAAAACAGAGACAGGACAAGAAAACGATTGATATTCATAGACAAGATATTAAAAAACATATTAAATACAACTACGACAACAACTTACTGCGAAGATGACTAACCAGCGCCATCAAGAAGCCGAAACATATAAAGCCACCCGGAGGCAGAATAAAGAGCAACATACCATCAGCACCACCTATAAGGCTATTGCCAAAGAAAGAGCCTGCGCCAAGCAGCTCACGCACTATACCAATAAGCAGGAGTGCCCATGTGAACCCAAGCCCCATAAACAATCCGTCGAGGAAAGAATGGGCGACAGTATTTTTAGAAGCAAACGACTCGGCACGCCCCAGCACAATACAGTTAACCACAATAAGCGGAATATATATGCCCAAAGTGGCATTAAGTTCTGGCAGGTAAGCCTGCATGACAAGCTGCACAATAGTAACAAAAGTAGCAATGATAACAATAAACGCCGGAATACGAACCTTGTCGGGAATAAGCGTCTTGAGCAACGAGATTACAACATTAGACATAGTAAGCACAAAAGCCGTAGCCAATCCCATACACAAAGCATTGACCGCCGAGGTGGTAGTTGCCAAAGTAGGACAAGTACCCAAGACAAGAACCCATGTAGGATTCTGTTTCAATACACCATTAAGTATTATCTCTTTTGCTTGCACTTGTATAGTATGTTTAGTTACATTAATAACACTACTGATTGACAACTTGCTGATACACCGTGTATGCACTGTTGACAATTTCGCAGATGGCACGAGAGGTGATGGTAGAACCGCTAATGGCGTCAACCTGGCCGCCATCTGCCTTAACCTTAAAAGCTCCATTGCCTGGATTGAAACCTATAACCGACCCAGGGTTGTCTTTCTGAAACCAAGTATCCGCCTTGGCACCCAAGCCTGGCGTCTCCTGCGTCTCAAGCACCTGATAGCCTGTAACGCAGCCTTTTGCATCAAAGCCTACCATCATGGCAAGATGCCCGCCAAAACCATTTTCAGAAGAGGCCTCTACCGCAACACCAACCAATGCGCCATCAGCATCGACAGCTCGAAAACACGACATATCATCCATTTCACACGCCTCGATAGACTCGTATTGCACAGTACCGGCAAAGACAGCCTGCACAGCCTCATTCTTTTGATTCTCCTTAGCCTCATTAATAGCCTTGGAGGTCATCTCATTGACACATGCCAACGCAGCCGCAGCACATATACATATCAGCGTAAGCGACAGAAACATGTTTTTTAACGAAGACTG
>JAZRVD010000063.1:0-1505 GCA_045598945.1 Bacteroidales bacterium
TTTGCACCAAAACAAGATTTTTCCCACCCCCTTTTTGCACCAAAACAAGATTTTTCTCATCATGTATAGCAATATCAGTATGTTGTTTGACATTATTGCCAGTGCAGCAGTCTGTCAATATTGCGTATGTTGTTTATAAAAATGCAAGTGAACTATTATGATTCAGCTTTTTTGTATATCTTTGCAAAAAAGAATTTTTTTGGGTTATAGAAGTGATTGATATTGCAAGTATATTAGAAGGGAGAGAAGATTCTTATCTTGACGCAAAAACTGCCAAAGGTGGCTTTTCGGATAGCTTTTGGGAGTCCTATTCTGCTTTTGCCAATACCGATGGCGGTACAATACTGCTTGGCGTCGAGGAACGTGCCGACCACACTTTATATATTCAAGATGGCCTTGCCGATGCCGAAAAGATGAAAGACACCTTTTGGAAACTTGTCAACAATCGACAAAAGGTTAGTCATAACATTTTGACCAATAGTATGGTCTATGTCTTAAATCATCAAGGCAAAGACATCCTTGTGGTGGAGGTGCCTCGTGCCGAGCGTGCTACGCGTCCCGTTTTCAAGGGGCTTGATCCTCGTCAGGGCTCTTATTGTCGCTGGGGCGAAGGTGATCACCTGTGCTCATTGGAAGAAGTTTCGGCAATGTTTCGAGACGCTTCAGCAGCACCGCTCGATGCACAGCCAATCATCACTATGGATATGTCTGTTTTCTGTGAGGAGAGTGTCAGAGGCTACCGCAATGTATATCGTAGTGCAAATCCTCATCATTTGTGGAACAAGCTCGACAACGAGATGTTTCTTCGTCGTATAGGTGCGGCAGCTATGGGCGACGACGGTCGCTATCATCCTACTGAAGCTGGATTGTTGATGTTTGGTTATGAATACGAGATTGTTACTCGTTTCCCTCAATATTTTCTCGACTATCAGGAGGATCGTATGTTGGTGGGCGCTACGCGTTGGAAGGATCGTGTTACTTCATCGTCTGGCGACTGGAGCGGCAATCTTTTCGATTTTATTTTTAAGATCTTGCCAAAACTGCAAGCCGACATCAAAGTTCCTTTTGTATTGCGTGGCGCGCAAAGAATCGACGACACCCCATTGCATAAGATTTTTAGAGAGGCTGTCGTCAACACATTGTCCAATGCCGACTATTTCGGACGCAGAGGTGTCGTTATCACCAAAGACAAAGATGGCTTCACCTTCTCCAATCCTGGCAGGATGCGTATATCTGAGAACGAGGCCATGAGTGGCGGCATCTCTGACCCTCGCAATAGCACCATACTCAAATTCTTTTCACTTATCAGGTTCGGCGAACGTGCCGGCAGCGGATTGGCAGGCATCATGCATGTCTGGCAAAAGGTTTTTCATACCAATGCTATCTTAAAAGAATCTCTTGGCGAAGTCGACCGCACAACCCTTGTGCTGCCTTACGATGGTCACGAACAAGATACCGACGCCATGCTCCTCTTATATGATATAGAAATAGAAGAACAGGCTCCC
>JAZRVD010000064.1:0-2639 GCA_045598945.1 Bacteroidales bacterium
CGTGTGCTGGACACCTATTGGAGCGACCACTGCCGCCATACCACCTTTGCCACCGAGCTTACCGACATAGAGTTCGACGAAGGTCGCTACAAGGCACTCTTCGAGCAGAGCCTCCAGCGCTACCTCGCCGACCACAGCCAACAATACGCCGGCCGCAACGACAAGTATGTCTGCCTTATGGACCTCGGCACTCTCGCTGCCAAGCGTCTGCGTGGCAAGGGTCTCTTGGAAGACCAGGAGAAGAGCGACGAGATAAACGCCTGCAGCATTGTGGTGCCGCTGGTTGTCGACGGCCAGACGGAAGAGTGGCTCGTAAACTTCAAAAACGAGACGCACAACCATCCCACAGAGATAGAGCCCTTTGGCGGTGCCGCTACTTGTCTGGGTGGCTGCATACGCGACCCGTTGAGCGGCCGCACATACGTCTATCAGGCCATGCGCGTTACAGGCGCCGCCGACCCTACGCGTCCCTTGAGCGAGACCATAGAAGGCAAGCTGCCGCAACGCAAGATAGTAACTACCGCCGCTCATGGCTATAGCAGTTATGGCAACCAGATAGGCCTCGCCACTGGGCATGTGTGCGAGGTGTACCACCCCAACTATGTTGCCAAACGCCTGGAGATAGGCGCTGTAGTGGCTGCCGCACCACGTCGCAGCGTGCAGCGTCTCAACTCAGACCCCGGCGACATCGTTATACTCATAGGCGGACGCACAGGTCGCGACGGCTGCGGTGGCGCAACAGGAGCCTCCAAGGCTCACAACACATCGTCGCTAAGCACATGCGGCGCCGAGGTGCAGAAAGGCAACGCTCCTACCGAACGCAAGATACAGCGCCTCTTCCGTCGCGAAGAGGTCTCCAAACTGGTAAAGAAGTGTAACGACTTTGGCGCTGGCGGTGTCAGCGTAGCTATTGGCGAGCTGGCAGACGGCTTGCGTATCGACCTCGTCAAAGTGCCTAAGAAATATGCTGGCCTCGACGGCACCGAACTGGCTATCAGCGAGTCGCAAGAACGCATGGCTGTAGTCGTCGACCCTCGCGACGTCGACCTCATGCTGCGCTATGCCGACGAGGAAAATCTCGAAGCCGTTGTCGTGGCCACCGTTACCAAAGAGCCACGCATGGTTATAACATGGCGTGGCAAGACTGTCGTCGATCTCAGCCGTCGCTTTATCGACACCAACGGAGCACATCAAAGCACCAAGGTGCAGGTGGCGCAGCCGCAAGAAGAATACAATAGATACTGCCCCACGGTTGGCGAAAACACCTTTGCCGCCGACTGGAAGAAAGTGCTTTCCGACCTTAACGTATGCTCGCAGAAAGGCCTTGTGGAGATGTTCGACAGCTCCATAGGGGCAGGCAGCGTAGTCATGCCCTTTGGCGGCGCTACGCAGACCACGCCTACGCAGAGCATGGTGGCACAGATACCTGTGCGAGGCAAGCAGTGCGACGCAACAACCATCATGGCGCACGGCTTCGACCCCTACCTCACCTCGTGGAGTCCCTACCACGGTGCAATATATGCTGTGGTCAGCTCCATAGCCAAGATAGCAGCCGCCGGCGGCGACGTCAGTAAGGTGCGTCTCACCTTTCAAGAGTATTTCAAGCGTCTCGGCACAGAAGCCAAGCGCTGGGGCGAGCCTTTTGCCGCTCTCCTTGGCGCCTACGATGCACAGATGGGCTTAGGCTTGCCAGCCATTGGCGGCAAAGACAGCATGAGTGGAACCTTCAACAATATCGATGTGCCGCCTACCTTCGTCAGCTTTGCAGTATGCGTCAGCGACTTGCAGCATGTGGTAACGCCTGAATTCAAAGCCGCCGGACATCGTATCGTGCTGCTCGACTACAAGCGCACCACCGACAACGTGCCAGACTATGCCGACCTCCTTGCGCAATATGCTGCACTATACAAGGCTGTTGGCGAGCATCGCATACTCGCAGCATACGCTATAGGCATGGGCGGCATGGTGGAGGCCGCAAGCAAGATGGCCTTCGGCAATGCCATAGGCGTAAGACTTGCCGACAGCCTCTCTGCCGACGACCTTGCAGCTTGTCATTACGGTCAGCTGCTGATAGAGGTGGCAGACAACAATGCACTCGGCTTCACACATACTGTGGTTGGCGAGACCATAGAGGAGCAGCACTTTGAATGGCGCGGTAGCCGTGTGGCCATAGCCGAAGCCCTCGACGCATGGCAGCGTCCGCTCGAAAAGGTATTCCCCACACGCAGCCAGCGCACCGCAGGCAAGGCACTCCCGGCACAACAGCCATATCAATGCGATGCACCCTACATCTGCAAGCATCGCGTGGCACGTCCTAAGGTATTCATACCCGTATTTCCTGGCACCAACTGTGAGTACGACAGCACTGTGGCTTTTGAACGCGCAGGCGCCGACGTGCAGACCATAGTGTTCCGCAACCAAAACTCCATGCAGATACGCCAGTCGGTCGACGCCTTTGCACAAGCCATAGGCACGTCGCAGATAGTGATGCTGCCCGGCGGCTTCTCGGCAGGCGACGAGCCAGAAGGCTCAGCCAAGTTTATCACCTCGGTATTCCGCAACCCGCTCATTGCCGACAAGGTTATGGAGCTCCTTCGTCAGCGCGACGGCTTGATGCTGGGCATCTGCAACGGCTTCCA
>JAZRVD010000065.1:0-7713 GCA_045598945.1 Bacteroidales bacterium
GGCACGAGTCCGCGCACTGTGTCGATGAGCGTGGCACGGTTGGTAACCACCTTGGTGCGTGCCAGGTCTTGGCTGTCCGCCACGTCGCCATAGACGTAAGTAATGCGCCACTGCGTCTCGTCGCCACCGGCACCACGGCTCCAGCCCAGACGCGCCTCGTGGCTCGTCATGCTGTTCACCTGCAGACTGACAGGCTGCGTACAGCAGATGGAGGTGGTGAAGGAGGAGTCGGCAGCACCGTCGAAGGTCTTGATAGAAGTCCACGGCGACACCTCGCTGCCGCAGTCGTTGGCTATATAGATATAGTATTTGGTTTCACAGTTGAGACCCGTAACGCTCTTCACGTTATTGTTGATACCTGTTATAGTGGCACCGGCAAGAGTCATGGTATCCACGTCTTGCGGAGCTGTAACTATACGCATGGCGAAGTTGTCGGCATTGTCCTCGTTGCCACGGCTCCAGGTGATGTAGGCACCCGTCTTGTTGGGCGTGGTGGCTATGTCGCTCACGGGCTTGCACCACGGCAGGGTGCGGAACTGCACGCTGTCGTATGCGCTACGCTCAAGAAGCGGGTCGCCATCGCAGAGAGTGCGGACAAAGACACGATAGCCAGTGTTGGACTGTAGCCCCTTAAGGGTGAAGCGGGCATCGTGGTTGCTCAGGATATTGGTGTCGCTGTCTACTGTGTCGCGACGCACCTCGGCGACGCGAGTCCAGCGACCGTCGGCGATGCTGTACTTCACCGTCACCACCTCGAAACCAGCATAGTAGTCGATGGTGTCGGAGGTCTGCCAACTGAGGTCTATAGTATCGAAGCTCATATTGGCGGTGTCGAGATTTTCGACCACCGGGCAGGGCGTTACATTGTGGCAGAAGTTGAACTTGATATTCGGACGTATATTCTCCAACGTTCCCGTAGGATATTCCGTAAGATTATCAACGGGAATACCATTCACGTTGAACGTAATATCATTGGTTGTAAGCGTATTGGTATTGTATCGTACCGCCATATTGGTAGCGGCGGTATAGTAGAATCGGTTGGTCGTGTTGTTCTGAGTGCAGCAAGCCGCATCGTAGTTCATCACTACGGCAACAACCATATTGCCACCATTGTAATAGAACGGCTGGTCTAATTCGATAACAGGCCAGTTGCCATTAGCGTTGCTGAATGTATAACAATCGCTTTCAAATACTTTGGTCATGGTGCTGATTGGCAGGAACGAAGTGGTGAGAGCCGTCTTTGTAGTATTGCCAATATACACCGTTATTGGGCGTTGTGTGGTGGTAGCCCAATAGTAGTTGAATTGTATTGAATTTATCTCACCAGACTCATGATTTATCTCGCTACCCAAATACAGTTGTTGGGTATAACTCTTCTTTTGTTCAGGAAGAATAGGATAATAACGATGAGCGGATGTCGCCGTGCCTATCTGCTTGGTTTCTATAATGCCACACTCCACCGTGTCGTTGGTATGCAACGGCAGACGCAGCCAGCTGGTAACAACACCCTCTGGGCACTGCGTGCGGATATATGTATAGTACTGATGGTCGCGGTCGAGGCTGTCGAAACGGTAACTATAGTTGAATGTACCATCGTGGGCAATGGAGTCAACCATGATGGTGTCGCCAGCGGTGATAGCGGCATCGAAGTCGATTACCTCACTGTTGCTGAACAACAGTGCATAACCCTCTACTGGCGTATCCATCGCACCTGACCACGACAAAGTAGCTGTGCGACGGCCTATAATGCTATATTCCAAATTGTTTACATCTGGACATGTACCCATCACTATGGTTACCACATAGTCCTGCGTCTTGGCATTGTCTTCTGCCACCACGGTGTAGGTAACTGGCGACAGAAAGTTCTGTATAGTGGTGCCGCTCTCTTGGTCGGCGCCAGCCACCTGAAGCTTGCTGCGGCTGTCGGCAAGGGTGAACTCTGGCGTCAGGCTTGCCACATCGCTGCCGAAAGGCAGGTTAAAGGTTACGGTGTGGGCTGTCTGGTCGATAACGCCCTCGACGGTACCCAACTCGGAGTGATGTATGCTAAACTGCGTCAGCACAGTGTTGTCGCTCAGCATAGTGACGGAAGCGTAGTTGCTCCACTGGCACCATACGCCCTCCGACACTTCGGGACGGAGGGCAAAGCGATACATGGTGTCGGCTGTCAGCGAGGCAATCTCGATGGTCTCGGTGGCATTGCCATCGGTGGTGATGTCAAGCACATCGTAGGTAGCACCATCGTTGGTGTCCATCACGGCGCGGTAGCCGTAGGCCACCTGCCACTTAGTATAGGCGTATGTGTTGGTGAACTGTAGCGTAGCCTTGTCGCTGGTGGCATCGATGGTGGCAAGATCTGTTACAGCACAGTCGGCAGGCACAGGAGGCTCCCCTGTGGTGGTGAAGCTCTTTATGACACTCCAGTCAGAGGTGCAGCTGCCGTTGGTGCCCTGCACCGCCACATAGTAGCGTGTGCCAGACTGCAAACCAGATATTGCAACTCCAAAGCTGTCGATGGTGGCACCAGTCTGTGGCACGTCATACACTACGCTGCCAAGGTAGGTGGCGGGGTTGGCAGGGTCGAAGTCAGCGGCATCGTCGCTGTATGCCACAGTATAGCGTGTGGCTTGCGGCACGGTAACCTTCCAGCCTATGGTGCCGGCATCGTCGGCAGAGGTGCTGTCTACCACTTCGGGCGTGCGGCACAGGTTGCTCACCTCGGTGATGTTGATGTCGTCGATAAAGAAGGTGGAGTTGGCATTGGTAGCACTTGCCACCTCGCGGAAGGCAAGATAGTAGTATGTTGCCGTGTCGAGACGCTGCTCTTGCGGAATAACTGATGCTATATCCTCATTAGTGTATTGCTGCCAGCCAGTGTTGCGACCAAGCGTAGCAATTTCGATATAGGTATCGGGGTCGTTCGGGTCGGTCATAACGCCTATCGACTGGTTGCCGTAGGAGGCGTTGTAGGCACGATACCAGAAGGAGATGGAGAGGTTCTGCGCCGAAGCGTTGAAATGTGGCAGAGCTGCCACAACCTTCGTGGCATTGGTGTAGGTATGCAACGCAAGGTTGCGCGGGTTGCTGTGGTTACTGTAGTTGGTTAGGAACGGAACAGTGATGTTGGTACTGTTAACTGCCGTAGAAATGTCGCCAGTAAACTTCCAGCACGACGGCATATACAATGCGTTAAAAGCGACAGAATTGTTATAATATGTAGTGTTGGCACTGCTGGTCAGGTAGCTGTCAAAATCCTCCTGATACGGCAGGTTGACCATGGCGCAGGGGGCGGTGAAGGTGGCCTTGGTAGCCTCGCTGATGTCGGAGGCGGTGCAGTAGGTGGAGATATAGAAGTCGTACTGTTTGTTGGGTATCAGCCCACGGATGGCGGCATAGTCGGTATCGACTCTCAGCCATTCGCCGTGTCCACGTTCAAAGCCCGTCAAGCCATACTCAATAGTGTAGTGGTGAGCCTTGGGCTTGCCGTTGTCGGCATCTGGACCTATCCAGTTGAGTTCGGTGATGCCCTCGTTCAACGCGCGGCTGTCGTCCATGGTGATATGCACGGGCTGCTGGCAGGCGTCCTCAAACACCTCTACGTTATCGACATAAAGATTTCGATTACTATTATTTTGATTACTGACATCTTGATTGCGAATTACTATATAATAATCAAGAGCACTATCTAAATCAGCCTGTGCAAACGAATACTCATACTGAGTAATTGTCGTAGTAGGAGTAAATGTAGCAACTTGCACAAAAGTGGCAGCATCGCTTGGATTGGTTGGATTAGTCGTCAAGCCAATGGTAACTTTGTTATTCGCATCACCTGATTTTGCCTTAAACCTCAAGGTAAGATGATTGGCATGAACGTTAAAATGCGGCAGCACGGCATTTGCCAACACATTATACGAAGAAACCAAAGCAAGACTATTGCCAGTAACACGACGAGAAGCAGTACTATCCAGCGAGAATTTGGGGAAATAACTTGCTGAACCATAATCTGGATTTACAGCCATGTTCGGGAACTGCCAACACTGTGGCAAGGTGTTGTTCGGGTAGTTGATCCAATTGGCGGAGACACAGTTATATGGACGATAACCTGGCTCTGCGTATGTGCAACCCGTGGGGTTATAACCAATATCCTCCTTATACAGGTCGAAGTCCTCATAATACGGCACAGGAATATCATCTGAGCAAGCAGCACGGTAGCTGGCGAAGCCAGCCTCGCCGTAGACATCGACGGCGGTGCAGTGGGCAGAGACGTAAAAGTCGTAGGCGTTGCCAGACTCAAGATTGAGGGTAGCGAAGGCGTTGGTGGTGTTGACCACCATGCCCGTGCCACGGCTGAAGCCACGGCGGCCGTACTCCACACGGTAGCTGTCAGCGGCATCCACCGCCGTCCAGCTGATGGTAGTGGCGTTGGCGTTCTGGCCGCTGAAGGCGATACCCTGCACTCTGGGGCAGTCGGCGGCACGATACACGCGCACGCTGTCGATGATGGCGGCCTGCGGGGTGGCAGAACCAGCATAGCGGAAGGCAATGAGAATACCGGCGGGCAGCGTGAGACCGTCGAGGCTCAGGTCGTGCTCCACACGACGCATGGTGCCAGAGATGGCGAGCTGCTCGAGCTCGACAAAGGTGCTGACATCCTGCGGGTCGGTCATATAGCCAAGTTGCAACTTGACGGCATCGGTAGCCAACTGGTTGCGATAGTAGAAGCTGACCACGCAACGCTCGGTAGGTGTGGTGAAGGTGGGCAAGGCGGCATAGACAGGGTGCGACGGCTGGTCGGTGGTCAGCACGAGGCTGTTGCCACTACCTCCCTGGCTGCTGGCACCTTGGTAGATATAGGCCTTGGGATAGAGGCTCTGAAGCTCGGAGATGCCGGCAAACTGCCAGCAGGCGGGCATATCCTGCAACGGATAGGTGGTGGGCTGGGTGAGGACAGCTGTGGTGATATTGGCGACGACGCTGCCGTAGCCGTCGTAGTCGAAGTCCTGCGTGTAGGGCAGTTCGCGGTCGGCACAGCCCGGGCGGGCGCTAATCATGGCGGCATCGGTGCTGACGCTGCCCTCGCCACAGATGGCGGTAACGTAGAAGTCGTAGAGCTTGGTGGCAAGCAGACCCGTAACGGTGTAGCCACCGCCAGTGACGTTGCTGTTGATGGTACCCGTACCTTTTTGGAAGCCGTGTACACCATATTCCACCTCATACTTGGCGGCACCCACCACGGGGGTCCACTGCAGCGACACGCCGCCAGCCACCTGGGCGGCGACGGCGAGGTTGGTAACATTGCCACACTCAGGTGCAAGGTCCACCTTGACGCTGTCGATGGCGGCATAGCAGATGTCGGCAGTGCTGTTGGCGGCGTAGCGGAAGGCTATCCTTGCACCTTCGGGGAAGGTACGTCCCGCACGGCGGAAGTCGTACTCATACTGTTTCCAATCCTCCGAGAGGGCGAGGGTGGTGATGGTGGTAAAGGTCGAAGCATCGTTCGGGTCGGTCATATAACCTATCTGCAGACGGCTGCCGCTGTTGGGGCTGCTGTTCTTGTAGTTGAAGGTGAGTTTCAGCATGCCCATCGGCTCGGTGAAACTTGGCAGGGCGGCACAAGGCATCAGATTAGTGCTTTGGCTCTTGAAGAGCAGTGCGTTGATGCCCTGCATGTAGCTGCTGTGTTTGGTGAGGAAGATCTGCGCCACGTTGGAGGTGGCGGCAGGTTCGCTGCTCATAGCGGTGTAGCTCCAGCAGTTAGCCATCTCGTTGTTGGGCGAGGTGGCAGGGGTAACGATAGGCGTACCCGTAGCGGTAGCGGAGACATCATTGGTATAGATGTCGAAGTCCTCTGTGTAGGGTATGGCGTAGTCGTCGCACTCGGTAACGAACTTGGCGATGAGGGCATTGCTCACGCCACGTACCACGCCGCAGTTGCTATAGACACGCACCTCGCACTTGGTACCAGAGGGCAGATTGTGCAGTACGTCATGGGTGCTATATACGGTGTCGAAGTCGATTCTCGTATCCTCGGCAAAGCCTTCGGGGCCGTACTCCACATACCATTCGGTAGAGGTACCCGGCTCCACCCACGAGATGGTAGCCTCGTTGCGGGTGATATTGTCCACCACCAGCGTTGAGGGCAACGGACAGGTTGGCACTGGTTCAGCAGGATAGCATATTTGGAGGTTATCGATACCTCCCGGAGGATTGCTACCGCCGCTACCATCGGTGCGCCAAGTTGCAGCCCACCTATGGGTAAAGTTTGTTACTGGCGAGAATGTACCTGACAACGTAGCCCAACTATTCGCACCTTGCCGACGGTTAATCAGCATCCTCGCATTACTCGGAGTACTACCAGTATATGGGTCATTATTCCAAGTATCGGTACGAGCCATGTACAAATAGACGTAGTCATAATTATTTTCTCCCTGAGTACGTATATCGCATTTCCACGAATAAGTTTTGCTCGTTTCCAATGGCACGGGCAGGTTGCGCATGGCATAAGACGTACCAGCAGTATTATTACTGTACTGCCACGCCGAATTATTATTCGAAACATACAAAGCATGCGTACCACCATTGTTGGCACCAGTACCTATCATCCACTTGTTAGCATTACTTGCCGAGAAGTACCAAGCACTCACATCACCCTCAAAATCTTCCGTCAGACAGACCTTATCAACAGCCAGTTGAACGGTGTTCGACCACTGGCTCCACTCACCGTTGCACAAGCCACGCACACGGAGGTAGTAGAAGTTGCCCGGACGCGCATTGTAGAGTATGCACTTCAGCGTATTATCGACGATGGTGTCGTGAGTGTAATCAGCCTCGGTAGGCACGAAGGAAGCATCGGCAATGGCATAATTGAGCTGGTACTTGGTAGCCGACTCGCAGGCACGAGTCCAATCGGCCTGGATGTTCCACATCAGCAGTGCGTCGCTGTAGCCCACAGCGGCTGTGAGTTTTTGCGACGAGGTAATGTTGATGCTGTCGATAACGGCTACGTTGGTAGGCGTTACGACATCGTTGGGAACGAAACGGAAAGCAATATAGTAGGTAGTATCGGTGGCAAGTCCGGCATTGCTGAAGCTATATGTTGCTCTGGTGAAAACCGTCTTGCTCGTGAGGTCGGTAACGGTAGCACCTAAAGCGGTACCAGCCACCACAACATTCGTTACAGGACGGAAGTCGCTCGGTTCGGTACGGCTGGTGGTAACACCGAGCTGCAGACGCCCTGCCGAGGCGTCGTAGTTGCGATATGAGAACTCGATGGTGCTGAACGAGGCATGAACATCCAACGGAGGCATGATGGCTACCATCGGCGTGGTGGCGTTGTAGCTCTTCAACGCTAACGACTTGCCATTGGCGGCGTAGGTGTAGGTGCCCTCCTTGGTGAGGTAAGCCTGCGGATAGGTGCCGTTGTTGTTGCCCGACGCAGTGTTCACGCCCGGGAAGTCCCAGCACTGCGGCATGTTGGCCTCGGCAAACGGATACTGGGGATAGAGGGCGTAGGTGGAGACATTGGTGCTGTACGACTCAAAGTTCTCCTCGAACGGTACGCTCATGCTCTCGCAGGTGGTCTTGAAGGTGCGCACCTCGCTCCACTCGCTGTACAGCTCGCCACACTTGGCACGCATCTTGTAGTAGTAGGTGGTGTTGGTCTGCAACCCGGTAAGGGTGGCAGAGGTGCCAGTGGCATCAAGGCTCTCGTCC
>JAZRVD010000066.1:0-7516 GCA_045598945.1 Bacteroidales bacterium
ATAGATCTCGTTGAAGTGGACACAGAAACGCTCTATAAGATGACGCATGTCGATAAACCCATCGTGGACAAACTGGTTCTTGTCCATCTGCCCAAGGGAAAATATCCTTGATGTCTCATCCTCTCCGATAAACAGATTGTACAGACGCGTTTCCATAAGGCGGCATGCTATTGCAACCGTACCATTGTTGTTGGATAGGAAGTTGAACATCAAGCCTATCTGTAGATACTTTTCATCTGTATGGAAGGTTCTGGCCTTACCTTCAAAGAGGATGTGTCGCAGCAGGTCTTTCAGTTCAGGGTACTGGTCAAGCTTCTTAACCATGTCGTCGAACAACGTGTTGCGCTCAACAAGGAGATTATTGGTTGCTTTCAATATGCCCTCCTTATCCCATGAGTACTGTTCTGCGTCGATAATCTGGCAAATACGACTCACAAGGAATGGATAGCCTGCCGTGTAGTCGCGGATCATCTGACCTACAAACACTTCGTCAAACGTCAGGTTATGATCTGCTTTGTATTCTGCGAGCATGTCAGCGATACCCTTTGCAGAAAGGCTCATATCAACATCGAAAGGTACCGCTATATTCCATGGCGAGTTATACTGATGATCATCGTCCGTTCGAATCTTCAGTTTAAGGTTTTTGATGTCATAGACACCAGCAAGGATGACACTTTGGAAAGCAGGATGACTATCTCGCTGAAGATACATTCTTCGTAACTCTCCGAGAAACTTTATGAAGCCGTCATTATTGCCAGCCTGGTCTACTTCGTCAATCAAAACGACTATCGGTTTTGAAGACAGTTCGCAGAGTTCAGCAACAATGTCGAAAAAATCAAAGTCATCAACAGACTTCAATCCCCTTGGGGCGACCTCATCAAGCAGTTCCTTGAGTTTATCGTCCTTTGGGGCATTGCGTGTTTCGCACCTCAATAATCTGAGGAATGCCGCATTTGCTGTTGAAGCATCATAAAAATAGCTATTGTCAACACCCTCAAAACTAATACAGAAGACACAGTACTCACCGGAAAGTTGCCTTCTGATAGCTTCCAATGTCGTAGTCTTGCCATACTGCCTACCACGATTTATACAGAAATAGTCCCCATTGGCAACCATTTTGCGGATGATTTCCAAGCGGTCGGTGATATCCACCATATAATGTTCGTTCGGGCGACAAGTACCCGCTGTATTGAATGTTTTCATATCTAATAAAGCGAGAAGAATATAACTTTTGCTATGCAAAATTATAAAAAAAATCTCAAATACGAATAAAACACCCTTGAAAATGATGTTTTTTATAAAAGCTTCGTCTTTCTATGTTCTCAGCATATCGAAAACGATGCTATACTATTGGTGAGTGAACAAAGAACTCCTACAAGCTATCGATAGCCTCAATCCATGTTAGCAAAATCACCTTTGCATAGAATTGTATATATATAGATTTGTATAGATATATAGATTTGAAAGTCAGAATATCCTTATGACATGTAGTTTGTAAAATAGAAAAGTGGCAAATACCAACGATTCGCCACTTTTTTTAATAAAAGATTGTATCAATTTTCGTACCGTGTCCTCACATACAATAGGGACTGCATATTTTCCATTCAATCCTTCGACACAAGGTAGCCTATAGTAAAAGTAGGGATGACGTCAGTAAACGGCAACAGCTCCTCAGTGATAGCTCCCACAGTACCCACCTTAGAACCAAACCACTTGTAAAATATGATACCGGCGACAAAAGCCCATATCAAGTCGAAGCCTTCACCCAAGCCTGGTATGATATACGTTGCCACACCTACGCCGTCCATCAAAAGTCACTCACCCAAAGAATGTTGATTTTTATTCTCCATAAAGTGTTTTATTTAATATACCAAATAAATCAGATGAATCTTCTTTTACATCTTTGACCTCTAACTCTTCTTTGTCATCTTTTGCTTCTGAAACGTCTTTGACATCTTTTACTTCTTCTTTAATTTCTTCACCTGTCATTTTTCCATGCATAGATATAAGAAGTTCACGCATAACAAACAGATTTCTTGACATATTAACGTTTAACATTCTTAAAGCATACCTAACTCTTGTAGAAATAGCAAGATAAACACCAAAAAAAATCATTATGATTGCAATAGATTCTTCAAAATCATTTGGTCCATCATTTAAAATAACTATAGCCCCTATAATCAGTGCCAAAGCAAATAGATATCCGATAACCATAAAGACTTTTGCCAAACGCGACAACGTGTTTTCGCATGAAGAATCAATACCATCATTAATTGATTCCAATTCTTTTTTACTAACAAGATGTTTCATAAATTATTATTTTACACAATCAACAATTTGAAATATTTTTTAATTTATTTACTCATTATACAGACAAATCCAATTTTTTGTTGTAAACGGCATCAAATCTATCTTGTAACCAGTTTACATTAAGATAAGTAGAATCCGCATCAAGTTCTGATATTTTTGGCATTCTGTCTACAATTATATCAATCTTACGAGTTGCATTAACGTTTGGTATAATAGCCGCAAGATCAAAAATACCTTTCAAAAACAAGACCTCATCATTACGAGATATCGATAAAGCATCACTCAAATATTCCTTTCCTTTGGATATACACCATTGCACTTTTTCATCAATGGTTAAAGAATCATAAGAATTATTTTCTTCCATATATCCAATTAAATAAACAGCTGCTGCAATATAATGAGACTGCCACTGATTGTTTTGAGCTTCACTATATATCTGCGATACACATTCTTGTACTTGACTAAAATCCGTAAAATCTACATCACCCAATTTTTCAAGCCAATCGTTCCAACTTTGCTGTTGTATATCAATTTTTTGCTGTTGCGAAACGGACTCTTGTTTTGTTTGAAGTACACGTTGTTGCAATTCTCTTGCATCCTTCTTACACTGAGTTATAAAATCAGTGTTTAATGTAAACTCATCATAACTGGAAGATAGGATACGATTAATTTGTTCAAGACTATCATCATATTGATCAAAGACAAAGAAACATCTTGCTTTCATTAATGCAGCACCACAGATAAGAAATTCTTTATCATCTCCATTTACCATACTAGCATATTCAAAAGTTTTTCGAACTTTTGAATCAACATCATTAGAATCATCCCAGTTTATAGAATTCCATATATCTATGCACTTGTTATATTCATCTTCATGTTGACTGGTGCTAAGACCAAGATCAACATCAAAACTCTGTGCAAAACCATCTGCAAATCCACTTAAAAAATCAATAAATCCCATATTAAAAAATTTATATCAAACATTAATTCACATCAGCCGAAGAATTCTTGCATTTTGGCTTGGACTTTTGCTTCTACCTCTGGGGTGATGCTTTCCTTTATCTTATTGAAGGCAAATACAAGGCCGGCGAGGTCGTCTGTGTAGCCTACACCTACGAGGACATCGGGGATAAGGTCAATAGGGAGGATAAAGTAGCCCAAGGCTCCTATTATTATTGCCTTGTCTTTGACAGAGACGTTGCCGTCTTGCAACACATAGTAGAGATAGAGTGCATACTCTATGACTTTCTTGCCAGCTTTTTTTGCCACATTACGGATCTTGTCCCATAGACCTTCTTCGCTGTAATGCTCTTGGTACTTCTCTACATCTTTTGGTTCTTTTGCTTCCATATTCAAGTTTTGGCTTTATAATGCAGAACACTTTACTTTCCGTGGTCCTACTTTACGTTTTAGAAATTTCTATATTTGCAGTAGTAAGGATGATTTTATATGTTTTTTCTTTTTCATCCGCTTAAAGCATTGCAAAAATATTAATTTTTCTAAAACCTCTAATAAGTTATATTTAAGAATCCTACACTATTTTCACAATATGTTCACTAAACGTAAAAGCATACAATATACATTACAAGAAAATGGCACTTTTTGACATTTTAGTTTTTGCTATGACTACAGCTTTTATACATTTTTTTACAAAACATATAGGCTGAACTATCCTTTTTTCGAACTTTACTCTTATTTTTTTCACAATAGGTCTACTATTCTTTCCCTATTATATCGTATGCTTTTCACAAAAAAAAAAGAAACCTTGTCATTTTACATCTTACAAAAATTAAAATATCCGCCATATTGCACAGTATGACAAAAACAGGTATGCAATTTGGAGATATAAAAAAACAAGGAGACTGATACAGAGGTTTAAGTAGATACTACACCGATGCTATAAGATAATTGGAGGCATAATTTGAGAAAACAGGATAAGGTGGCTATATGCTTTTTATGCTTTTGCCCTTACAGGGCGTAGTTCACCACACAAACATACACAGGGTGCTGCCCTGGGCTGAAGGCTTGTTGCCCTTACAGGGCGTAGTTCACCACACATACACACCCAGGGCTGAAGACTTGTTGCCCTTACAGGGCGTAGTTCACCACACATACATACCCAGGGTGCTGCCCCGGGCTGAAGGCTTGTTGCCCTTACAGGGCGTAGTTCACCACACATACATACCCAGGGCGCTGCCCCGGGATGAAGGCTTGTTGCCCTTATAGGGCGTAGTTCACCACACATACATACCCAGGGCGCTGCCCTGGGCTGAAGGCTTGTTGCCCCTACAGGGCGTAGTTCACCACACATACATAGCCAGAGCGCTGCCCCGGGCTGAAGGCTTGTTGCCCTTACAGGGCGTAGTTCACCACACATACATAGCCAGGGCGCTGCCCTGGACTGAAGGCTTGTTGCCCTTACAGGGCGTAGGACTCTTTTGCGAGGAATACTAACCGCCAACAAATCCAGATCTGGGCTAATGCAGGGCGTAGGATACAAATGACATCATATAATTTATTGGGACAGACTATATAGAATTCCAAAATAAGTGCATCTTTACGGATAATCTATATAGCGACATTAGGCTATAGCCTTATTTTTTCTATCTTGCAAGTATGACGTTTGCCATAGGGTGCTCTCCTATCATAGTTGATGCCGACAAGGAGCATGTCGCCGACATACTCTGCCACCTTAGACGGGTAATCCTTTCTATGTATTTGACTAATGGCAGCATCTGCAGACTTGTCGTATTTCAATTCAAGTACAATGGCTGGCAAGTCCACATTTTTGCGTGGGATTAATACAATATCGGCAAAGCCTTTTCCTGTAGCAAACTCACGATGAACGATATAATCCTTTTTAGCATAGTAATACGCTATCGATAGCACACATGCCAAAGAGTTTTCATCATTGTAGGCAAGAATACTTGTCTCTTGGCTATGCACTTTTTCAAGTCGCCACGCAACCGAAGCCTCGTTCATGTTTAACGTATCTTCAAGCAGCATCTTTGATTCTTTAAGATAGGCATTGAGATGAACCCAGTCGCATGCTTTTATTGCTTTTTCCATTTCCTGGCTCACCTCTTTATTAGGTATATAGCATTGCTGATGCTCTATATCGTAAGATAAATAGCCAAAATGTATGAGCATGGTGAGCACGTCGTCTTTCGACTTTATTGTTGCATTGTCGAATGTTGTAGCATCGACATCGCACCTTCCACCACCAAGCATATAAATAATGTCGTCTTTTAGACCTTCGTAGTTCAAGGAAATATAAGAGGAGATGGCATCGTAAGCACTTGTAGATTGCCAGAAACTACTACAATAGCCGCGAGAAATAGCCTCCATAACTGAATATGGATTATATATAGATTTTTGCTTGCCTATCTCATATCCATCATACCATTCTTTCAAGTCATTGACATTTACTTCCGATTGTTTGGATATTTGAGTAACCTCGTCGGATGTAAAACCAAAAAAGGAGTCCAGCACACCCGGTATGGTCATAGAATATTCTCTAAAATTATTGAGCGCCGACTGGGTGTTGTATTTCTTTATAGGCAATATGCCTGTCATATAGACTCCTGCAAAAATTCTGTCGGAATTACCACCTTTGAATAGACGACGTAGTAGGAAAAGATATTCATCTATAACCACAGAATCGTTTTCATATTCACGACAAATAGCGTCCCACTCGTCTATGATCATAATAAATTTCTCGCCATAGGTTTCGTAAATCTTTACCAACAATGTCATAAGGTCTTCATCTTCTCTTATTGATACCGAAGGATAGACAGAAAGGAGATCTTTTATCAATGATTGACTGATACGACTGACTATTGATGTGCTGGGATATTGAGTAGTAAAATCAGTTATATCGAGATATATAACAGGGTATTTGTTGAGATGCTGTTCAAACTGGTTGCCCTGACGAGAGACAGCAAGGTTGATGAACAACGAGCGGCTGTCGACTGATTTGTCATAATAAGCACATAGCATCTTGGCTGCCAACGATTTGCCAAAACGCCTACAACGTGTAACACAAGTATAACGTCGTTCGGTATTGAGACTTTCGTTGATTACAGCTATCATCGCTGTCTTGTCGACATACCGTCCATTAACGGCACTCCGAAAACCTTCGTTTCCTGTATTTATATATTCTCCCATTCTATTGCGTTAAGTAATTTGCAAAGGTACGCATATTTTCACAATAACCAAATGGTATATTCTAATGCATAGCCAAAATGAATAATAAAAAAAACGTGCCACAGCATATACTGTAGCACGTTTCACTTGAGTTAAAAATGCTATATCTATTGTTTATAGAAGATTATAGCTTGGGACCTGCTGCCACGAGAGCTTTACCAGCCTCGTTGCCAGTGAACTTCTGGAAGTTGTTGATGAAGCGCTGTGCGAGGTCTTTTGCCTTGCTCTCCCACTCGCAGCTGCAAGCGTAGGTGTCGCGTGGGTCGAGGATCTTGCTGTCGACGCCTGGCAGTGCTGTAGGCACCTCGAAGTCGAAATAAGGCATCTTCTTGGTAGGGGCTTTCTCGATAGAGCCGTCGAGGATGGCGTCGATAATTCCACGGGTGTCCTTGATGCTGATACGCTTGCCAGTACCATTCCAGCCGGTGTTGACGAGGTATGCCTTGGCGCCGCTCTGCTCCATGCGTTTTACAAGTTCCTCGGCATATTTGGTAGGATGAAGCTCGAGGAATGCCTGACCGAAGCAAGCGCTGAAGGTAGGTGTAGGCTCGGTGATGCCACGCTCGGTACCTGCAAGCTTGGCGGTGAAGCCGCTGAGGAAGTAGTATTTGCACTGTTCGGCAGTGAGTATGCTAACAGGGGGCAGCACGCCGAATGCGTCGGCACTGAGGAAGATAACGTTCTCAGCAGCAGGAGCTGCACTGACAGGACGTACAATCTTCTCGATGTGGTCGATAGGATAGCTTACGCGGGTGTTTTCGGTAACGCTCTTGTCGGCGAAGTCGATTTTGCCGTTGGCATCGACGGTAACATTCTCAAGAAGAGCCTTGCGACGTATGGCATTGTAGATGTCTGGCTCGTTGAGCTTTGAGAGACCGATTACCTTAGCGTAGCAACCACCTTCGAAGTTAAACACGCCGTTGTCGTCCCAACCGTGCTCGTCATCACCGATAAGGCGACGCTTAGGGTCGGTAGAGAGGGTAGTCTTACCTGTACCTGA